>JBILVH010000021.1:0-13813 GCA_044370555.1 Candidatus Nanopelagicales bacterium | reverse complement strand
CAGCGTTGCGCGATGATGTGCTAGCCATCGTGAGAGGGGTTCGACAATGACTGCACAGGCACCCGGTCCGCTCGGACTTGATCCGATCCTGCTCGAGGTCCTCGCCTGCCCCTGCCCGCAGCACGCCACTCTCACGGTCGACGAGGCAGCGAGTGAGTTGGTCTGCGATGAATGCGCCCGCCGCTTCCCCGTGCGCGACGGCATCCCGGTGCTCCTGCTGGACGACTGATGTGGCGGGTGCGCGGGGTCCTGCGCGCGTACGACTGGGGGCCTGTCGACGGGCTGGTCCCGTGGTGCGCGCCGACCGGTGGGCCCCAGGCCGAACTGTGGTTCGGCGTGCATCCCAGTGCCCCGGCCCCGCTGGTCGATGACTCGGGCGACGACACCGGAGGCACCCTTGCCGACGTGCTCCCCCCGCAGCGGCGCGCACTCCTCGTGAAGCTGCTCGCGGCGGCCCGACCGCTGTCGATCCAAGTGCACCCGGCGGCCGAGCAGGCCGCAGCACTCCACGCCCTCGGCCACCTGCCCGACGACCAGGCCAAGGTGGAGGCGTTGACCGCGCTCACTACGTTCCGGTTGTTCGCGGGGTGGCGTGACGCCGACGTGGCGCGGGTGATCTGGTCGTCGGCGGGTGTTCCCGACGACGTCGTCGCCCTGCTGCCCGACCGCCCCGCGGCGCTGCGTGCCGCCTTCGCGTTGCCCGCGCAGGTCGTCGCGCGGGCCGTCCCCCAGGTTGCCGGGGCAGCGGAGTCCGCGGGCGTTGGTGCGGCCGCGGTGGCGGCCTTGCGGCAGGTGGCCGCGCTGTACCCGGCCGATCCGGGGGTGCTCGTGTGCGCGTTGATGGAGTACTCCGTCCTCGATGCCGGGGGCGCGGTCGGCGTCCTGCCCGGCGTCATCCACTCGTACGTCGAGGGTGTCGGGGTCGAGGTGATGACGTCGTCCGACAATGTGCTGCGCCTCGGCCTCACCACCAAGCCGCTCGCGCTCGAGGCAGCCCTTGCCGCACTCGACGTCGACCTGTCACCCTGCCCGGCCTCCGATGAGCGACTGCCCTTCGACGTCAGGCTGGTCGAGGCCGGGCTGGCCCTCGCCCCGCACGGCTTCCGCGTCATCCTCTGCCTCGAGGGATCCATCGAAGTGGCCTGTGGTCCGGCGCGCCGGATGGCACCGGCCGGCGAGGCGATCGTGCTCGCAGAGCAGGACCCCGCCGCGGAGGTGCTCGTGCGGGGCCGCGCCGCCCTGGTGGCGGCCCGGTGAGCACCGAGGGCGGCACGAAGGCCGTCCTTGCAGCACTCGTCGCGAATCTCGGCATCGCGGCGTCGAAGTTCGTCGCGTTCGCGTTCACCGGCTCGTCGTCCATGCTGTCCGAGGCGATCCACTCCGTTGCCGACTCGGGCAATCAGGTCCTGCTCCTGATCGGCGGCAAGCGTGCGGCGAAGCCCGCGACACAGCTGCACCAGTTCGGTGTGGGCCGCCGCCGTTACGTCTATGGATTCATCGTCGCGATCGTCCTCTTCCTCGTCGGCGGACTGTTCTCGGTGTACGAAGGTCTGCACAAGTTCTGGCACCCCGAGGACGTCTCCGACGCCTGGATCGCCTTCGTCGTCCTCGGGGTCGCGATCTGTCTCGAAACGTTCTCCTTCCGCACGGCGCTCCGCGAGGCGAACAAATCCCGCGGCGGCCGGTCCCTCGCCCGCTACCTACGCGACGCCCGGCAGCCCGAACTCCCCGTCGTGCTCCTCGAGGATCTGGGCGCCCTGTGCGGACTGGTCTTCGCACTCGCCGGTGTCACTCTCGCGGTCGTCACCGGTGACGGACGTTGGGACGGGCTCGGTGCGATGGCGGTCGGGATCCTGCTGATCGTCATCGCGGTCTTCCTGGCCATCGAGATGTCAGCCATGCTTGTCGGCGAGAGCGCCCTACCCGAGGAGGATGCCGCGATCCGCGCGGCGCTGGAGTCCAGCGAGTTCGTAGTGCGCGTCATCCACCTGCGCACTCTCCATGTGGGGCCCGATGAACTCCTGGTGGCCGGCAAGATCGCGATCGCGGGTCAGGACACCGGGGCTCAGATCGCCGCGGGCATCGACGCGGCCGAACGTGCAATCCGGACCGCGGTGCCCACCGCGACCTATGTCTTCCTGGAGCCCGACCTCGACCGTGGGACGCAGGTCACTCCCGATGGCCCCGACGCAGATGCGGGGTAGGCTTCGTCGACGATCATCCCGCTGGTCCCGCACCGAACGCCGCACACCGAGGAGCCCCATGCCCGTCCCCGACTACAAGGTTGCCGATCTGTCGCTCGCCGAGTTCGGCCGCGACGAGATCCGCCTCGCCGAGCACGAGATGCCCGGGCTCATGGCCATGCGGTCGCGGTACGGAGCGGCTCAGCCGCTCAAGGGTGCGCGTATCACCGGTTCACTGCACATGACGGTCCAGACCGCCGTCCTCATCGAGACCCTGGTCGCCCTCGGCGCCGAGGTCCGCTGGGCGTCCTGCAACATCTTCTCCACGCAGGACCACGCAGCAGCCGCGGTCGTGGTGGGGCCGGACGGCACCCCCGACGACCCGCGCGGCATCCCGGTGTACGCGTGGAAGGGTGAGACGCTCGACGAGTACTGGTGGTGCACCGAGCGGGTCCTCCTGTGGCCCGATGGCGGTGGTCCCAACATGATCCTCGACGACGGGGGCGACGCGACCCTGCTGGTCCACAAGGGCGTCGAATGCGAGCGCACCGGCGTCGTGCCGAGCACCGCACCGGAGGACTCGGAGGAGTACGCCGTCATCCTCGAGGTGCTGCGCGCCTCCCTCAAGGCAGACCCGCAGCGCTGGACCCGGATCGCGGCCGGCATCAAGGGTGTGACGGAGGAGACCACCACGGGTGTCCACCGCCTCTACGAGCGCTTGCGTGAGGGCGCGCTGCTCTTCCCAGCGATCAATGTCAACGACTCGGTGACCAAGAGCAAGTTCGACAACAAGTACGGCTGCCGGCACTCGCTCGTCGACGGCATCAACCGCGCGACCGACGTCCTCGTGGGTGGCAAGGTGTGCGTCGTAGCGGGCTACGGTGACGTCGGCAAGGGCTCGGCGGAGTCCCTCCGCGGTCAGGGCGCCCGCGTCATCGTCACGGAGATCGACCCGATCTGCGCATTGCAGGCGGCCATGGACGGCTACCAGGTGGCGCGCATGGAGGATGTCGTCGGGGTAGCCGACATCTTCATCACGGCGACCGGCTGCTACGACGTGATCACGGCCGAGCACATGGCGGGCATGAAGCACCAGGCGATCGTGGGCAACATCGGTCACTTCGACAACGAGATCGACATGGCCGGGCTCGCGGCGATCCCCGGGATCCGCCGCAAGACCATCAAGCCCCAGGTCGACGAGTGGACCTTCCCGGACGGTCACTCGATCATCGTGCTGTCCGAAGGTCGACTGCTGAACCTCGGCAACGCGACCGGGCACCCGTCATTCGTGATGTCTAACTCGTTCACCAACCAGGTGCTCGCCCAGATCGAATTGTTCACCAAGACCGAGGACTACCCGCTCGGCGTCTACACCCTGCCCAAGCACCTCGATGAGCTTGTTGCGCGCCTCCACCTCGACGCGCTGGGGGTCCGGCTCACCGAACTCAGCAAGCCGCAGGCTGAATACCTCGGCGTGGACGTCGCCGGGCCGTTCAAGCCGGAGCACTACCGATACTGAGCCGGTAGCCGACCCCGCGCACTGGCACCGCGATACGCGGGCCGCCGGCCTTGAGCACCTTGGTGCGCAGGCGCGAGATGTGGACCTCGAGTACGTGGTCGTCACCGAACCACGGCCCCCACACCCGCTCCACGATCTCAGCGCGCGGAACGACACGGCGCGGGTTCTCCATGAGAACGCGGAGCACGTCGAACTCGGTCTTGGTCGTATCGAGCGGTGCACCGTGGACGGTGACCGTGCGGCCGTTGGCGTCTAGCGCGACCCCGTCGGACTCGAGGAGGAGCGCGGCCGCGGTCGGCGGTTGACCGCGGCGCAGCACCGAGGTCACGTGGGCGACGAGCACCCTGGGCGAGAAGGGCTTCGTGACGTAGCCATCTGCGCCCGCCTCGAACCCGATGAGTTGGTCCGCCTCGTCGGAACGAGAGGTCACGAACACGATCGGGGTGCTCCCGTACGCCCGGATCTCACGGCAGACGTCGACCCCGTCGATGTCGCCGAGTCCGATGTCGAGGATGACGAGGTCCGGCTTGCGTGCGCGGTACACCGAGATCGCGGCGGACCCCGAAGCTGCTTCGATCACCGCGTAGCCGGCGTCGGTCAACGCGAAAGCAAGCAGCGCACGCAGATCGGCATCATCGTCTACGACGAGCACTGTTGCAGACATCGTGCCGC
Source organism: Candidatus Nanopelagicales bacterium (assembly GCA_044370555.1). Taxonomy (GTDB): domain Bacteria; phylum Actinomycetota; class Actinomycetes; order S36-B12; family S36-B12; genus CAINMH01. The sequence continues at coordinate 9,439 of JBILVH010000021.1, read as the reverse complement.
CGCCCTCCGAGTGCCCAAGATGCCGATGCACCAACGGTAGACCTATAGTCGAATGATGCGGCGGGTGGCACACGCGCTTTGTGGCGCGCTCGTAATCCTCGCCGTCGTGGGAGGTGTCGCCGCCGCGCCTGCCGCCAATGCGGCTGAGACGTTGACCCTGCCCGGCGGTCCTACCAGTGCCACGGACGCCACGCCTGTGACCATCTCCGCGGACCTCTACCTGCCCGCCGCTACGCCCGCGCCTGCCGTCCTGCTTGCCCATGGCTTCGGTGGCAGCAAGGACTCGGTCGCGGAGGAGGCGACGTACCTTGCCGAGCGCGGCTTCGTCGTCCTGGCCTATTCGGCGCGCGGATTCGGGGACAGCACCGGCCTCATCTCAGTCAATGCACCGCAGTACGAGGTGGCCGACGCATCCGCGCTCGTGGACTATCTCGCCACCAGGCCCGAGGTGCGCAGCGATGGCACCGGCGACCCACGCGTCGGTGCGGCCGGGGGGTCGTACGGCGGCGCCCTCGCTCTCCTGCTGGCCGGGTACGACGACCGCGTTGACGCGGTGGCGGCGGATATCACGTGGAACGACCTGCAGGGGTCGCTGTTCGCCCAGAACGGTGGCACGGGGACCGGTGTGTACAAGGAACTGTGGTCCGCGCTGTTCTTCAGTGTCGGCGGGTCGAGCGGTGGAGTATCACCGTTCGCGCCCCGCACGTCGGTGTCGGTGTGCGGACGCTTCACCCCCGAGTGGTGCGCCGCGTACACGCAGGCGGCCACGACGGGGACCATCTCGGCCCCGGGCGCGGCACTCATGCGCGCCTCGAGTCCGGTGAGTGTGACGACGCGCATCGCCGTGCCCACGCTGCTCGGTGGGGGCCAGTCGGACTCGCTGTTCCCGCTCACGCAGGTCAACGCGAACGCCGAGCAGATCCGCGCGGCGAACCCCGATGTTCCCGTGAAAGTCGTCTGGCACGCGGGGGGCCACGACGGCGGCACTCCCGAGACCGGACGGTTGCGCGAACTCACCGCCGCGTGGTTCACCGGCTACCTCGCCGACGGACCGCAGCCGAGCGCCGACTTCGAGGTGTCGTTCGTCCAAGGTTCCGCGGTCAATTCGCGCAATGCCGGTGCCCTCTCCGTACAGACCGCGGCACGGTACCCGGGTCTCGACGGGGAATCGACGGCGCAGATCGCCATACTTGGCCCGCCCCAGCAGGTGCTCGCGCCGGCGGGCGGTGTCCCGGCGGCGATCACGACGCTGCCCGGCGCCGGTGGGCTCGCGGGCCTGGCCAGCCAGTTCCTCGGCCTCCCGCTGCCCGGGCAGTCCGCTGGCTTCGTCAGCGCCCCGCTCACCTCGGAACTCAGCATCGTCGGCGCGCCGCGCGTCACCATCCGGGTGAGCTCCGACGACGTGTTGACCGATGTCGCGCTCTTCGTGTCGCTGCGGGTCGTGGGCCCCGGTGAGCGGCTCACGCTGCCGAACGGTCTAGTCGCTCCGATCCGGCTTGACCGGCTCGGGCCCGAGGGGGCCGTTGTCGAGGTCCAACTGCCCGCCATTGCACTCAACGTCGCGTCCGGCGACCGGCTCGCGGTGATCGTGGGAACCACCGACCAGGGCTATCGCATGCCCGACGGTCCGGCGGTCTACACGGTCTCCCTGGGCAAGCCGACGCTCAGCGTGCCGCAGGTCGCGATGATCGCTGCAGCGAGTGGGCTGCCGGTGTGGGCGTGGCCGCTCGGCGGTGCGGTCGTGCTGGTGGTGCTCGCCATCCTCGTTGCAGTGATCCGCCCGCGTCGGCGCACGGCGACCCGACCGGACCTCGTCGACGTCCCGCTCGCCGTGGACGGACTGGTCAAGCGCTACCGCGGGGGGCTCACCGCGGTCGGCGGGGTCGCCTTCACCGTGCCGCCCGGTGTCGTGCTCGGCCTCCTCGGCCCGAACGGGGCGGGCAAGACGACGACGATGCGCATGGTCATGGGGTTGATCCGACCGACCGAGGGGGACGTGTTCGTCTTCGGTGAGCGGGTGTCGGCGGGTGCGCCGGTTCTTGCGCGCATCGGCTGCTTCGTCGAGGGGCCCGGGTTCCTGCCGTTCCTGTCGGGCCGCACCAACCTGCGCCTCTACTGGCGTGCGAGTGGGCGGCGGGGTCAGGACCCGCACCTCGACGAAGTGCTCGAGATCGCCGGCCTCGGGTCGGCCATCGACCGGAGGGTCAAGACCTACAGCCAGGGGATGCGCCAGCGCCTCGGCATCGCGCAGGCGATGCTCGGGCTGCCCGACCTGCTGGTGCTCGACGAGCCCACGAACGGCCTGGATCCGCCGCAGATCAAGCAGATGCGCGAGGTCATGCGGGACTACGCCGCCCGCGGACGCACCGTCATCGTGTCGTCGCACCTACTGAGCGAGGTCGAGCAGACCTGCAGTCACGTCGTCGTGATGCACCGCGGGCTGGTCATCGCGGAGGGTCGCGTCGAGGAGTTCCTGGAGGGGCGGACCGGCCTGCGTCTCGAGGACATCTTCCTCGAACTCGTGGGGGAGGGGCACGAGGTGATCTCGTCATGAGTTACACCGTTCGCCACACACTCGGCGTGCGCACCGAACTGGCACGTCAGGTGCGTCGCAAGCGCACGCTGATCGCATTCCTGCTTGTGCTCGCGCTGCCGCTGATCGTCGTCGCGGCGGTAAAGCTGGGGCCATCCTCGCGCGGGTTCGGCGACGGCGACCTCGACCTCGTGGGGCTGGCCACCTCGGGTGCGTGGAACTTCACGCTCACCATGCTCTTCTTCGGGTCCGGATTCCTCCTGACGATCATCGCCGCGCTGTTCCTAGGTGACACGGTGGCAAGTGAGGCCTCGTGGTCGTCGCTGCGCTACCTGCTCGCCGCGCCGGTGCCGCGGCGTCGGCTGCTGTGGGTGAAGGTGGTCGTCGGGCTCGTCTTCATCGCCGGGGTGCTGCTACTCCTCGTGCTGGCGTCGTACGTCATCGGCCTCATCGCATTCGGCAGTGGTCCACTCACCAGCCCGGTCAGCGGGACCTTCGACACGGTCACCTCGCTGCAGCGCCTCGGGATCATCACCGGCTATATCGGTCTCACCCTGCTGTTCCCAGCAGGTATCGCCTTCGTCATGAGCGTGCTGACCGACGTGCCGCTAGGTGCGGTCGGTGCTGCCGTGGTGATCGTGATCATCAGCAGCATCCTGGACACCCTGGAGCCGCTCGGTGACCTGCGTAGGCTCTTCCCCACCGACTACGGCGCGGCCTGGCTCGATGCATTGGACACGCAGATCGTCTGGAACGAGATGGCCATCGGCGGCACCTACCAGGTGGTGATCTTCGCCGCCTGTGTCGCGGCAGCGATCTGGCGGTTCGACCGCAAGGACATCCTGAGCTGAATGCAGCGGTCGCCCAAGGTCTCTGCTTGGTGAGGCGTCACTGCTTGGTGAGACTCGCCTCGAAGGATGTGGTCGACCCCTCGATGGTGCGCACGAACCGCACATTCATGGTGGTGTCCTCCACCGCACCGGTGAAGAATCCGCCACCCATGGTGAGCACGAAGGTCGGCGACTCCGCCGACAACGACCCGACTAGGTCGGCACGCTGGGTGTCGCTCCCGCTACCCCACTCCTGGTAGCCGTAGAGGAGTAGGCCGTCCTGCTTGGTGATCGTCAACGTCATGCTGGCTGGCATCGCACCCCCGCCGACGGTCGGGTAGGTGTAGGTGCCCGACCAACTACCCAGCAGGTCGGGAGTTGCCGGTGAGTTCGAGCACGCGGCGAGGACACCGACCGCGGCGACGGCCAGCGCAGTGCGACGCAGGATCGTTGTCATGCGGGAAGGCTAGCGGTGAAGGTGTCGCCCTACGCGTAGGGCCGACCGGCCATCGTGAAGTAGGTGGAGTTCCAGGAGTTCCACACATCAGTGATGCGTACGCCGGTCCGCGGCGAGGAGGCTTCGATGATCTGACCGCCGCCGATGTACATCGACACGTGGTGGGCGCTGCCCTCGAAGAAGAACAGCAGATCGCCGGGCTGGAGGTCATTGGGGTCGATGCGCTGCACCTCGGTCGCCTGGGTGAAGGAGTACGGCGTCAGCCGCACACCCGCCTGTCCCCACGCCCAGGCCGTCAATTTCGAGCAGTCCCAGGTGTCCGGTGGCCGGCCCCCGCCGGTCGGGTCGTAGGGCTCGCCTAGTTGCGCCAGCGCAGCGGACACCGCGATGGCCGCTCGGTCTGATCCGGCGGTCTGCCCGCTCCAGTCGTTGCCGGACGATCCCGATCCCGATCCCGATCCTGATCCCGAACCCGAACCCGAACCGGATCCCGACGACTGGTCCTGCTGCTGTTGCGCCGCGGCGGCCGCCGCGGCTTCGGCAGCCGCCTGGGCCGCCGCTGCCCGCCGCGCGGCCTCCTCAGCCGCACGCCGCTGCTCCTCGATGATCTGCAGGCGCAGCTCCTCGCGCAGACCCGCGAGGTAGGCGTCCGCCTCGGCATAGAGCCGGTCGGCTTCGGCCTTCAGCGCCGCGGCCTCGTCGCTGCGCGCCTGGGCCTCCTGCTGTCGCTGTGCCAGCTCGGCCTCGGCCTGGGCCAGGCGCAGTTGGGCAGACTCCGTGCGGCGCAGCGATGCGGCCTGGTTGTCGGCGAGGATGTCGAGGACGGTGGCCTGGTCGAGGAACTGCTGCGGGTCGTCGGCGAGGAAGACCTGGAGTGAGAAGTCGAGGCCGCCGGCGCGGTAGGCGCTCGCGGCGAATTTGCCGATGCCCTCGCGGGTCGCCTCCACTGCGGCCCGCGCCTCATCGACCCGCTCCTGGGACTTGGTGAGTTTGACGTTTGCGGCGTCGAGCGCGATCTGCGCGCCGCTGTAGTCCTCGAGGGCCGCCTGGGCGAGCATCTCGCGCTCCATCAACTCGGCCTCCGCCGCGGCGACCTCCGCGCGCAGGTCCTCGGCGGAGGACATGGGTGCCTGGAGCAGCGCGATGACTGCGAGTGCCGAGGCGGCGATAGCTGCGGCGCTGAGTCTCGTCGGACGTCGCACCGACTCTCCTTCCCTGGCGCCTACCGGGTGAGCTGACGGGCTCGGGCGGGGAGGTGCCCTACCGCGGATGCGGATTCGCCCCTGGGGATTGGGTCCCCGGCTCCGGGCTGGTGCCCGGACTCGGCCTCGCCAGGATAACAGCGCGGTCACGTGCAGGCACGGTCAGTGACCCGGCGATATCTAGGAGTGGGGGCCTGTGGACGAGCGCGGGTGACCTATGTCACGGCCGCGGCGGGCCCCACTCGTAGGGGTCGTAGCGCGGCTCGATCGCAGCGTGCGCCTCGGCCAGGCTGAACGCCCCCGTCGCGAGGGCCCGGTCGATGACCACCCCGGTCAGGTTGGCGAGTCCGAGGTCGGTGAGGGTGTGCAGGTCCTCGAGCCGCTCGATGCCGCCCGCCGCGATCACCGCCCCCCGCACGACCCCGGCGGCAGCGATGAGCGCGGCGCGGCCCGATGCCTTCCGCACGCCGGTTGAGTCGATGTCGTCGATGACGTACGCCGGGCAGTGCAGCGCGTCGAGTGCCGCGAGGTGGGCGAGGGCGTCCGAGCCGTCGACGTCCGAGCCCGGGGCCCACAGGGTGGTGCCGTGCGCAACGATCGACACTCCGACATTGCGGTGCTGGTGGAGCGCTGCGGCGACGAAATCCATGTCGGCGAGGGTGGCCGGGTCGAGCAGGACCTGACGTGCGCCGGTGGCGAGCGCACGAGCGAGTGACTCCTGGTCACGCACACCGCCCGCGACCGCGAACTGCGCGCGACCGCGCGCGACCCGAGCGACGTCGGACACGGCTGCATGGTTGTCACCGCGCCCGGCGAACCCGTCGAGGTCGCCGATATGCAGCCACTGCGCCCCCGAGGCCAGGTAGGACTCCGCGACCGCGCGTGGGTCGCCGTACGAATGGCGGTCGTCGATGCGGCCGTGCGCGAAGGCGGCGACCTGGCCGCTGACGATCTCGACTCCGGCGATCAGGGTGAGTGACATGCGCCCACGCTATCCCTGGGCGAGGAAGTGACCGATCGCGGCGGCGGTTTCGGCGGGCTTGTCGTGCAGAACCCAGTGGGTCGCATCGTCGTAGGTGATGACCCGGACGTCGTCGCACAGTGCCGCGCTCGGTCCGATCATCTTTGATGACAGCGCGATATCGTGCAGGCCCCAGATGATCAGGACGGGCACGCGAACCCGGCGCGCGAATGGCGGATCGGGTCGCTTCTGCACCGCCGCGCGGTACCACGAGATCATCCCGTGCGGGGCACCCGGCTGGGCCCACGCCTCCTTGAGCGCCGCGCGGTAATGGTCGGGGAAGGAGCCCGGTCGACCCGTCGTCGCGATGCGGTCGGCGAACGCGGCGCGCAGTCGTGCGCTGCCGGCAAGGGCCTCGGGGAGCCAGGGGATCTGGAAGGCGAAGATGTACCAGCTCTTGCGTCGCTGCTCGGGGTCGGTGCGGATCTGCTTCGACATCACCGAGGGATGCGGCACATTGGCGACTACTACGCGACGGAGCCGGTGTGGCGATGTGAGCGCGAGCCACCAGGTGACGGCAGCACCCCAGTCGTGACCGACCACGTGTGCCCGGTCGACCCCGAAGGCGTCGATGAGACCGAGCACGTCGTCGGCGAGGACATCGATCGAGTACGCCGCCGTGGCGCGGGGCTTATCGCTCAGGTTGTAGCCGCGCTGGTCGGGGGCCACGACGCGGTACCCGGCAGCAGCGAGCGCGCGCATTGTTCCGACCATGCCGGCGTGGAACTCGGGGAACCCGTGCAGCAGTATCACCAGGTCGCCGTCCTCGGGGCCGTCTACCGCGCAGTGCAGCGTGATCCCGTTGGTCGCGATGAAGCGGTACTCCATACCGGGACCCTACGACTCGCGCTGACCGTCGACGGCGCCGCACTGCAGATCGGCCAGGGTCACAACCCGGTCACCTATCGTGGCGGCCTCGGCGAGGTCGTGCGTGACGTGGATGGCCGGAGTGCCCGTCGAAGTCAATAGCGCGCGCACGTCCACGGCGAGACGATCGCGCAGGTCGCGATCAAGTGCGCTGAAGGGTTCGTCGAGGAGGAGGAGGCGAGGTGCCGGTGCGAGGGCGCGCACCAGTGCGATGCGCTGCGCTTCGCCGCCCGAGAGCGTATGCGGCATTCGTCGCTCGAAGCCGCGCATGTCGACCAGGGCGAGCCACTCGGTGACGTCGGCCTCGGGTGCCCCGAAGGTGATGTTCGCGGCGACGGTGAGGTTGGGGAACAACAGTGCGTCCTGGAAGACCAGGCCGATGCGTCGACGGTGCGCGGGCAGCGCGGTGATGTCCGCGCCGTCCCATCGGATGACACCCGCATCGGCGCGCTGGACGCCGGCAATGATCCGCAGCAGGGTGCTCTTGCCCGAGCCGCTGGGCCCGACCAGCGCGACGATCTCGTCATCGGCCACCGCGAGATCCAGGGCGCGAAGGAGGGGTGCCCCTTCGTACGACGCGCTCACGCCCTCGACCATCAGCATGCTCAGCCCCACCTCGGCCGGGTCCGGTCGGCGAGCAGCAGCAGCAGCGCTGTGACGGTGAGGAGGAGTACGCATAGCGCCGCGGCGACACCGATGTTCGCCTCGCCGGGTCGACCGAGCAGGCGAACGATCTGGAGCGGGATCGTCGGGGCGTCGCTGCGCGCGAGGAACGCCGTTGCCCCGAACTCTCCCAGGGACACCGCGGCGGCCAGCCCGGCGGCGATCGGTGCGTGGCGACGCAGGACGGCTCCGTCCACGGCCCACCACGTCCGCCGCGGTGAGGCCCCCAGGGTGGCCGCGAGCGCGCGTAGCCGGGGGTCGATGTCGCGCAGCACTGGCAGCAGCACGAGCACCACCAACGGTGCTGCCACCAGTGCCTGGCCGAGGGGCACGAGCACCCAGTTCCCGCGCAGGTCGACCGGGCCGTGCAGGCTCACCAGCAGCAGGCCGAAGCCGATGGTCACCGCGGACACCCCGAGCGGCAGGAGAGTGACCGCTTCCGCGAGCGCTGCGCGACGTCGTCGAGCTAACGCCACCGCGGCACTCACTCCGAGGACCATCGCGATCGTGGTAGCGACCACGGCGTAGCGCAACGAGGTCACGACGGATTCCCACGCCGGTGTGGACCGGGTCGTCAACTCGATGGGCCGCACCATCCGGATGTACCACTCCAGCCCCCATCCGTCACCGACGCGCACCGAGCGCACGGCGAGTGCTGCGAGCGGGGTGATGACGGCGAGCGCGAGCACCAGCGTCCACACCACAGCGACTCGATCGGCCACGGTGCGTACCCGCGACGGACGATCGGGTGCGAGCCGCTGACGTGTCGACACCGCGCGCTGCAATCGGCCCATCACGACCAGCGCGGCGACGACCGTGACTGCCTGCAGGAGTGCGAGCCCGGCGGCCGCGGGCAGGTCGAGCATTTGCACGGTCCGCCGGTAGATCTCGACCTCGATCGTCGGGGTACTGCCGAGGACCACGATCACACCGAAGGATGTGAAGGTGAACATGCCGATCAGAACCGCCGCGGCGAGGACGGCGGGCCGCAGGAACGGCCACGTGACGCGGCGCCAGGCGGTGATCGGCCCGAGCCCCAGGGTGCGGGCGACTTCGATCATGCGCCGGTCGAGGTGCGCCCACAGGCCGCCGATCACGCGGATCGCCAGGCCGACGTTGAACAGCACGTGCGCGATCACCACGGCCGTGAGGGTGCCGACGAGGTCTGCGGGCAGCAGCACGCGTAGTGCGAGGCCGACCACGATCGTCGGCAGCACGAACGGGATCGTGAGGACTGCCGCGATGACCCGCGCCCCGCGCGGCCGGAGCCGATGCAGTGCGTACGCCGCAGGCAACGCGAGCAGGAGACTGGCCGCGGTGCTGATGGTTGCCTGCAGGAGCGTGAAGCCGATGATGCGCCAGGTGCGCGCCTCGGTCAGGACTTCAAGGGATTCCGGGCGCAGGCCGGCGACGAGCACCGCGCCCACGGGAACGGCGAGGGCGAGTCCGAGCAGCGCTGCCGGTGCGGCGGCGCCGCTCACTGCATGAGGGCGGTCCACTGCTCGATCCAGGTCGCACGGTTGGCCTCGATCGTGGCGCTGTCGAGTTCGAGCGGGCGATTCGGGCGCGTGACGAAGTCGGTGAATACCTGCGGCAGTGCGGTGTCCGCGCGAGCGGGGAAGACGAACATGCTCAACGGGATGTCCGCCTGGACCTCCGGTGAGATCAGCCAATCGATAACCGCGCGGGCGGCGGCGGGCTGTTGCGTCCCGCGCAGCACGCCGGCGAACTCCACCTGCCGGTAGCAGCCGTCGAGCAGGACGGATGTGGACGGACGCGTCGGCGCGGGGGAGGCCGCGTAGACGATCTCGGCGGGCGGGCTGGTGGAGTACGACACGACGATCGGCCGGTCGCCTTCACCGCCAC
>JBILVH010000032.1:0-11407 GCA_044370555.1 Candidatus Nanopelagicales bacterium | reverse complement strand
TGATGGAGCGATGTTACTGAACAGTAACCAGGGTCTCCGAGGTGGTCAACCGATGCCCCCCGCTGGGTCAGCTGCGGCCCTCAGCGGTGGCCGCAGCGGACGTCTTACGGCAAGTGCGGCGACGGCCGCGAGCAGGGTGATGGCCGTGCACGCCATGAGAAGTACCCGCCAACCGGGCAGCGTTCCGACGCCCCCCAGGAGACTGGCTGCGATCAGCGTTCCGATGGAGACTCCCCCGGTGCGAAGGGAGGCCGCCGTCATGAAGACGATCGATCGGGCTGCTGCGCTTGCCTCGCGGTCCCTGATGGTGAAGATCGCGGTGATCATCGGCGATCCGGCCACCCCGAGCACGGCGAGGAGGGCGATGGCCACGCCGAGCGAGGGGGCCGCGGCGAGGCCCGCGAAACAGACGGCCACCCCGGCGACGCCGCCGTACATCCACTTCTCCAGGTCCTGCGGCTGTATGCGGACCCTGGTGAGGGCTACTGAGCCGAGCACTGCTCCCGCCGCGACAACCGACAGCAGGAGCGCCCCGACGTTCGGGTCGTCCGCGAGCCCTTCACCGAGCAGCGGCATGGCCACGATGAAGGTCCCCGTTGCGATGATGGTGACTGTACCGACGATGTAGGAGCGCAGCAGCGGAAGCGAGCGGAGGACGACCTCGAGTCTGCGCAGGGCGGTGCCCAATGACTCCCGATCGGCGGCGAGGTCCTCGCGTTCCGGTATCGGCAGCGCCATCAGCACGGCCATGCCGATCAGGTAGAGCAGGCTCACCGTCTCCAGCGATGTGGCACCGGGAATCGCCGTGTCGACAAGGACGGCCACACCAATAATGGCGGGGCCGATCACGTCGGCCACGTTGTAGGTGCCGACGTCAACGGCGTATGAGCGGTTGGGAGCGATCTCCGGGGCAATCCGTCGAACCTGTGCACTCCACCCGCCGGTCAGTGCTGGATAGGCGAGTCCCATGAGGCCGGCCACGACGACGAGAGCGGGCAGCGGCCACGTGGGCATGCCGATGCCGAGGACGAGTGCACCGAATGCGGCCAGGGCGATGCTCGCCACGAAACCTCGCTTCGGCCGTCGTTCGCGTCCGAGCAGGCCGCCGATCACAGGGCCGCTGATCGCACCGACCGCCGTCATGCACGCAAGCAGGACGGAACCCCGTTGCACGTCACCCGTCGCTGCGATGGCAGCGAGGAGTACTGCGGGGAAAAGGCCAGAGGTACCTGACCGGGTCAGAGTCGCAACGACCGCGTAGAGCGCAAGCCGCCTGCGTGGGGACGGGACGGCGTGCACGGGATCACCGTACGCTGTGGCACATGAGCCTCCTCGCCGACGAGCGGGCGCTGTACGCCGAACGCTCCCCACGCTCGCGAGCCAACTTCGCAGCTGCTGACCACCTCTTCGGCCGAGTCCCGATGACGTGGATGAACAAGTGGTCCGGGGGCTATCCGCTGTACCTTGCGCGAGCCCACGGCAACCGCGTGTGGGACGTCGACGGCAACGAGTACGTCGATTTTGCGCTCGGGGACACCGGCGCGATGGCGGGGCACTCGCCCCCGCCGACGGTGGCTGCGGTCCGTCGTCGCATCGAAGATCTTGGCGGCATAACGACGATGATGCCGACCGAGGATGCCGAGTGGGTGGGCGACGACCTGACCCGCCGGTTCGGCCTACCGCTGTGGTCGTTCGCCCTGACGGCCACCGATGCGAATCGCTGGGCATTGCGGCTGGCCCGGCAGGTCACGGGGCGGTCCAAGGTCCTGGCCTTCTCGTACTGCTATCACGGGTCCGTCGACGAGACGTTCGCGGTCACCGGACCCGATGGTGCGGTTGCTTCACGACCGGGCAATGTCGGTGCGCCGGTGCCCATCGAGGACACCACGCGGGTCGCCGAGTTCAATGACCTCGCTTCGGTCGAGCGGGCGCTGGCCTACGGCGACGTGGCGGTGTGCATCACCGAGCCCGCGCTGACCAACATCGGGATCGTTCTCCCCGAACCTGGATTCCTCGAGGGCCTTGGGGAACTGTGTCGCGCCTACGGAACCCTCCTGCTCATCGACGAGACACACACGATCTCGGCGGGACCGGGCGGTGCAACGCGGGCGTGGGGCCTGTCGCCCGACATCCTGGTCATCGGCAAGAGCATCGGTGGCGGTGTGCCGAGCGGTGCCTACGGCATCAGTGCGGAGATCGCCGATGCGCTCTCGCGGGCCGAATACATCGATCTGATCGACACCGGCGGCGTCGGCGGCACCCTCGCGGGAAATGCGCTGTCGGTCGCGGCGATGCGCGCAACGCTGGAGCACGTGCTCACCGACGCAGCCTTCGAGCACATGATCTCGCTCGCGACCGCCTTTCGCGAGGGGGTCGAAGCGACACTTGGTGACTTCGATGTGCCGTGGTCCATCAGCCAACTCGGCGCGCGTGCGGAGTACCGCTTCGCCCGGCCCGCACCGCGGACCGGATCGGAGTCGGCCGCCGCTGCCGATGCTGAGCTGGAGGAGTTCCTGCATCTCTTCACGGCCAATAGGGGCCTTCTGATGACGCCGTTCCACAACATGGCCCTGATGTGTCCGCAGACCACCCGGGCCGACGTGGACCTGCACACTGAACTCTTCGCCGAAGCGGTCGCTCGACTGCGGTCGGAAGGGCGCGTGTGATTCCCGAGTTCGACCTGCGCGGCCGCACCGCGCTCGTGACGGGTGCGGGTTCGGCGACCGGCATCGGCTTCGCCACCGCTGGCCTGCTCGCCGCGCTGGGTGCGCGCGTCTGCCTCACCGGAACGACCGACCGGATCCATGAGCGTGCCACCGAGCTTGCCGCCGAGGGCTTCGAGGCGACCGGTCACGTGGTGGATCTGGTCGACGTTGATCAGGTCGACGCGCTCGCGGCGCACATCCAGGGCGTCGACATCCTCGTCAACAACGCCGGCATGACGAGTGCGGCGGATCCGGGCGGTCACGAATCCGGTTCGGTTGCAGAACTCGATCTTGCCGCCTGGCAGCGTGCACTTGCGCGCAACCTGGACTCGGCCTTCCTCGTATCGCGCGCGGTCCTGCCGGGAATGTGCTCCCGTGGCTTCGGCCGCATCGTGATGGTGGCCAGCGTGACCGGCCCGGTCATGGCGATGCGCGGGGAGGCCGCCTACGCGGCGGCGAAGGCGGGGATGGTTGGGCTGGCCCGGGCGATCGCGGTGGACCACGGGCGGGACGGTGTGACAGCCAATGCCGTCGCCCCCGGCTGGATCGCGACTGGAAGCCAGACCGCGGCCGAGGCCGTTCAGGGGACGTCTGTCCCGGTGGGTCGCAGCGGGACTGCACGTGAGGTCGCCGCTGTGATTGCCTGGTTGTGCAGCCCGGGAGCGTCGTACATCACCGGGCAGTGCGTGGTTGTCGATGGCGGCAACGCGGTGGCCGAAGAACGCCGTTAGGGTCGGGGTTGTGAGCCCCAGACTGCGCCCCGAGATGGAGGGTCTGCCCGCGTACAAGGCGGGGCAGCGTCCGGCGGTCCGGACTGACCTGGTGACCTTCAAGATCTCCTCCAACGAGAACCCCTTCCCGCCGCTCCCGGGTGTGCTCGACGCAGTGATGCGCTCCGCCGAGCACCTCAACCGGTACCCAGATCCCCTGTCGACCCGACTCGTGCACGCGCTCTCGGAACGCTTCGACGTGCCCGCCGAGCACATCGCACTCGGCACCGGCAGCGTCAGCGTCTGCGGGCAGATCGTCGACTCCGTTGCCGGTCCGGGTGACGAGATCCTCTACGCCTGGCGGAGTTTCGAGGCGTACCCGATCTGGGCGCAGATCGCAGGGGCGACCAGCATCCAGGTGCCCTTGACGGCTGAGGAGGAGCACGATCTACCCGCGATGGCTGCGGCGATCACCCCCCGTACAAGGCTCATCTTCCTGTGCTCGCCCAATAACCCCACGGGGACTGCGATCCGTCGCGACGACTTGTACGCATTCCTGGACCGTGTGCCGGACGACGTACTCGTCGTACTGGACGAGGCGTACGCGGAGTTCGGCCGAGACCCTGATGTCGTCGACGGAATCGATGTCTACCGTCGCTATCCGAATGTGGCGGTGCTGAGAACTTTTTCCAAGGCTTACGGGCTGGCCGCGCTGCGGATCGGCTTCACGATCGCCCCCGCGCACGTGGCTGAGGCTGTTCGCAAGACTGCGATCCCTTTCGGGGTCTCGTCGATCGCGGAGGAGGCGGCCCTTGAATCCCTCAAGCATGAGGATGAACTCTTGCGGCGCGTGGATGCACTCGTTCTTGAGCGCACCCGGATCGAGGACGCATTGCGTGAAGGTGGCTGGCACGTCGTGCCGTCGCAGGCGAACTTCATCTGGCTGCGGCTCGGTGAGGATGCCGTTGCCTTCGCGGTGGAGTGCGAGGAGCAGGGGTTGACCGTGCGCCCCTTTGCCGGCGAGGGGGTGCGCATCACCGTCGCGGAAACGCCTGCGAACGATCGCTTCATCACTGTGGCGTCGCGGTGGCTGGAGAGGCACTCCAAGGCCACATGATCAAGCGCCTGTTCATCCTCACGGTGTTCGGCGTGCTGGCTGCCGCTCTTGTGCTCGGATGGTTCGGCTACCGCGCCTACGTCAACGTCACGGACGCCATTGCATACCGCCAGCAGTTCGAAGCGGTGTCGAATGGTGACGTGCCTAGGCCCGATGCCCCCGCGGGACACGGGATGTATCCCATCCAGAAGGTGCGCGTGACCAATGCCGGCAAGGGGCAGCTCGAGGCGTTGGTGAGCGAACGAGGGTGTGCCCCCGAGCCAGACGCCGTCGAGGCGGACACCGCCACCACCGATCTCTACGTCGCAGTTCTCATCCACACCCCGGCTCGGTGGTTGCCCGACTTCGGCGCGTTGTGGCGCGATGCGAGTCGTCTCATCAGCGGCTCAGGGTGCTCGGGCGTCGCGCGCCTGCGGTGGGTTCCGGTTTCTCTGGGCGGCCCGCTTGCCGGCCGACCGGTCATGGATGCTGTCACGGGTCGGGTCGTCTATCCCGCGCGATAGCGCAGGTCCGCGACACGGGCTGCCGGGCGACCGAGGGCCGTAGCCTTACGCCATGGTGCGGGGAAGGCTATGAACCTCGGCGAGCAGCCCGCCGCTTCGCTTGTCGCAGCGTGGCGGGCAGTCTGGTCGGCCGACCCGACACGCGCGGTGCTGCAAGCCCCGTACGAGTCGCTCACGTGGAGTGCGGACGCGTTCGAGTCGTTGACGGCCGAGGTCGCTGAACGCCTCATCGCTCGCGGGATCGGGCCGGGCGCACGCGTACTCTTCTCGGCCGCACCATCGAGCGGGCTCGTCGCAACCTACGTCGCCGCCTTGCGCTGCGGCGCTGCTGTCGTGCCCGCGAACACGGCGTACGTTCGTGCTGAGCTGGAGCACATCTGCCGTGCCGCCCGCGTCGACCTCGCGGTCACTGATGAGCCGGAACGCTTCCGTGATCTGGTCACCGCGGTGACCCCTGTTGAACTCATGCTCGGCCCTCGCACCGGCGGGCCGCTGGATCAAGCCGGTCCGGATGACGTCGCGATGGTGGCATTCACCTCGGGAACCACGGGCCGTCCGAAGGCCGCCGTACACCTCCATCGGACCCTTCTGGCCGGAGCGCGGAGCGTGGTCACGGCATGGGAGTGGGCGCCGGATGACCAGCTCCTCCTCTGCCTACCCCTGTTCCACATGCACGGACTCGGCGTCGGTGTGCACGGCAGTCTCACGGCGGGCGGCACGATGCTGCTATTGCCACGCTTCGACCCGCAGGCTGTTCGTGCTGCTGCGGCCGTGACCTCGATGTTCTTCGGCGTACCAACGATGTACGCGCGCCTCGGGGATGCGCTCGAGGGACTGTCGGGGCAGCGCCTCCTCGTGTCCGGTAGCGCGCCGCTGGATCCGGTGCACTTCGAGCAGATCCGCAACACGTGCGGACAGTCACCGTTGGAGCGTTACGGCATGACGGAGACGGTGATGATCACGGGGAATCCGCTGCGTGGTGAGCGCCGTGCTGGCTCAGTCGGCCTCCCGCTCCCGGGCGTCGATGTCCAGCTAGATGAGTCAACCTCCGAGGTGTTGGTGCGCAGCCCCGCGGTATTCGCAGGCTATGACTCGGACGGTTCCATGACGCCGCCCGCCGAGTGGTTCGCGACGGGAGACATCGGTGCGCGGGACACGGACGGGTACCTGCGGCTTGTGGGAAGGGCCTCCGAACTCATCATCACCGGTGGCTACAACGTGTATCCGCGCGAGGTCGAGGATGCACTGCGCGAGCATCCCGGCGTCGCGGATGTTGCCGTGGTCGGGCTTCCGGATCCGACGTGGGGCGAGGTCATCGCAGCTGCCGTCGAGGGATCCGCGGATGTAGCCGATCTCAGCGCTCACCTCAGGGACCGAGTTGCTACGTACAAGCAGCCGCGGACATGGCTGCAGGTTGCGCAGCTGCCACGCAACCAGATGGGTAAGGTGCAGCGCGCCATGGTGAGAGAACTCTTCCGATGACCGTCCGGGTCGCCCTCGTCCAGGCGCGTTGCGACGGCAGTGAATCGGTCGATGTCCGGGTTGAACGCGTCTTGGAGATGACCGCCGAGGCTGCACGTGACAGCGATGTCGTTGTGCTGCCCGAACTCTGGACGACCGGAGCATTCGATATCGACCTGGCCCGCGCGAACCTGCTGGACCTCACCGCCCCGTTGGTCCAGCGCATGCGTGCGATCGCCCGGGAGCAGCGGGCCTGGCTTCACATGGGGTCGGTTCCGGAGCGGCAAGCGGACGGTTCGGGGGCGAATACCGCCGTCCTGATCACCCCGGACGGGTCGATCGACGCCGTGTACCGCAAGATCCACCTCTTCGGTTTCGACGGGGGTGAGGCGGCCCTGATGTCGGCGGGAAGCGACCTCGTGGTGACCTCGACGCCCCTCGGTCGCACCGGCCTCGCGACCTGCTACGACCTGCGGTTCCCCGAGATGTTCCGACACCTCACCGATCGCGGTGCGGAGGCATTCGTCCTGTGTTCGGGGTGGCCGAGTCGACGCATCGAGCACTGGCGCGTCCTCGTACGCGCACGGGCCATCGAGAACCAGGCGTGGGTGATCGCCTGCAACGAGGTCGGAACCCACGCCGGTACCGAGCTCGGCGGGCACTCAGTCGTGATCGACCCGCTCGGGGCCGTGGTGGCTGAAGGTGGTGACGCGGAGGAGATCGTCCGGGCGGAGGTGGATCCGGACGCCGTTGGTGCGTGGCGGTCGACTTTCCCGGTGCTGCGGGATCGTCGGCTGTAGTCCGTCGTCACCTGCCGCGGCTGCGCGCGTCGAGGGCCTCGAGGTACGCGTTGTAGGCCTTGAGCTCCGCGTCACCATCGCGATCGGCCTGCCGGTCCAGACGCCGGGCCTCGCGCGCATCCGATCGCGACCATTGCACGGCGAGAGCCAGGAGCAGGAGGAGCGTTGGAATCTCGCTGATGCCCCAGGCGATCTGTCCGCCGAACTCAGTGTCGCGGAGGGGGTCGGTGACCCACGGCGGGCGCACTAGCCCGAACCACTCGGTCGCCAGCGGTGTGGAGCCCATCATGACCGCTACCGCGAAGAAGCCGTGGATTCCGAGGGCGAGCAGAACAAGCAGGAAACGGGCCGAGTAAGGGAGTGGCTTCGGGCGCGGGTCGATGCCGATGATGATCCACGCGAAGAGGTAACCCGCAGCAAGGAAGTGCAACTCCATCACGATATGACCGATGTGACTGCCCATGAGCCAGGCGAACGCGGGGGTGAAATACAGCCCGTAGAGGCCGACCGCGTAGATCGCCATGACGAAGAACGGGTTCGTGAGGACGCGAGCGATGGGCGAGTGCAAGAACCACACGAGCCATTCCCTAGGGCCACGCTGCGCACCCGTCGAGGGCTTCAGCGCTCGCAGGGCAAGCGTTGCGGGCGCCCCGAGCACGAGCGCGATCGGGGCAAGCATCGTCATGGTCATGTGCTGGACCATGTGCAGCCCGACAGAGACCTGCGCGTAGATCGCGATCCCACCGTTCGTCGTCCAGAACACCAGCACCAGACCCAGCAGCCAGCAGATCGTCCGACCCCACGACCACGAGTCCCCGCGCCGGTAGAGGCGGACGATCCCGCCGATGTAGAGCGCGGCGGCGACGATCACCCCGACGAAGAACAGTGCCTCAAGACGAAAACCAAGGAGCAGCGACGACGCTGTCGGAGCCGCCGGGTAGAGGAAGCCCAGCAAGGTCTCGCCGTAGGTCGGCAAGCGGGTCTCCTGCCGAGGGTAGGCGGATGACGCGAGCGCGACGCCGATACCGAAAGAGGTGACGATGAGCGCAACCTCAACTGTCAGCCAGCGGGTCAGCGCGGAGCGCCGTTCACCGAGTGACGGTGCGATTCGCCGACGCACGTACGCCGCCACGGCGACGATGACGATGACAAGCAGCGTCTTGAGCACGAGTAGTTGCCCGTAGCCTGTACTCAGTAATTGACCGGGGGTGTCGAGGCGGACGTATCCGTTCGCGAAGCCGGTGAGCGCCATGAGTGCCACGCAGATGGATGCGAGCCAGCCAAACCGGCGAACCGCGTCGGGCAGGTCCATCCCGTCGCGGCGGACGGCGTGAACGGTGAGAGCGGCGAGTCCACCAAGCCACAGGGTCGCGGCCACGAGGTGCGCGGCCCCGGAGGTGATGGCCAGACCGTGATCCCCGAGGCCAGCACCGTGGCCCGCGAGTGCGGGTAGGCCGGCACCTCCGACTGCGATCACCAGCCAGCCAGCGGTGACCCCGGTCGTAGCCGTGAGCAGCGCTCCGACTGCGACGACCGCCGCGGCGACGCAGGTCCAGGCCAGGGCCCGGCTCGCCGGGATCTCCATCGCGTAGGTCGCCGCGATCTGCGGGCTGAAGGCGCGATCCAGGGTCACACCGAGGACATTCGCCACGGTGAAGAACAGCTGCAAACCGGCGGCGACCGACCACGCGGCTGCACAGAGGACCGCGCGGAGCACGTCGGACCGACCAGTGTCGGACAGCACACCGTCTCGACCCGACGGATCGAGGAACGCCGCACAGACCAACCAGCCGATCGTCATTGCCGCGAGCAGGTCAGTCAGGAGTCGGAGAATGGGCAGGCCCCAGCCCACCAGCGCACCCGGGTCGGGAAGTCCCGGTGCGGGCGGCTCGTAGCCACCGCCGGTCACGGACAGCGCGAGCAGCACCGCAACCACACCCAGGGCAACGATGACCGCGGCCACCGCCCGGATGCGAACCTGCATGGCTCGCGCCGGGGCCGGGACCGGAGTCACGGTCACCATGGGGTGCAGCCCGTTGGCATCATCGCCTCCGCGCCACCGCAATCACGATGCCGACGATCGCACCTGCTCCGATCACCGCGATGGCGATGATCCACCCGATCGACGAGGTCGCCGATGTCGGGTCGACCGGTGTGATCGTGGGTGACGGGCTGGGGGTCACCGTGGGTGATTCGGTGGGCGAAGGTTCCGGTGTAGTCGATGTCGGGGAACCCGTCGGCGACGGCGTCGGCGTGGGTGTCGTGTCCGTCGGTGACGGCGTCGGCGTTGCGGATGTGGGCGCCGGGGTCACGTAACTGAATGCGATGGCACCTTCGACCGGATGTCCGTCCTGCGAGACGACCCTGAACGAGACCGTGTATGCGCCAGCCGGTGCGGTCTCGGGCCAGGTGAACGTCGCCGTCGGCCCATTGACCTGCAACCCGGACACGCTGACGGGCTCGTTATTCGAGTCGGTCACGCTGAAGGCGACGAAGTCGGGTAGGAGGTCCTCGTTGAAGGTGAGTGTCACCGTCGCTGGCGGCGCCATGAGCTCGGCTCCGTCACGGGGGTCGGACGATACGAGGGCCGCGTGTGCCTGAGCTGGACCCGCGACGGCGATGAGGGATACGACGCCTGTGAACAGGGCCGCAAGCAGCAGCGTGAGGGCCGTGCGCATGACCCGAGCCTACGTGGCAAACCGGTGCGGTGGCGCGGGCGGTGAGCCAGCCCACATCGCTCAGTCCAGCGCAGACCCTGCCCGGAAGTGCTGCCAGGGGGTGTTCCACTCCCCGGAAACCCTCGCCGGATTGACAGCGACACCAGACCCCGTGGCCTCGACGACGTCGCCGATCCTCACCATTGCGAACAGTTCCGCCGCATCCGCAACAGTCATGTTCGTGCAGCCGTGCGAGAGGTTGGCCGAGCCGATCGAGTAGTTCCAGTCCGCGGAATGGATGAACTCCCCGTTCCAGGTAATCCGGATGGCCCAGGGAACTGTGACATCCCAGCCCACCTTGGGGTCCGGGTTCCACAGCCTCTTCACACGGTACTTCTCCGTGACGATCTTGATCCCAGAGGCGGTCTCCCAGCCGGGCTTGCCGCTGGAAATGGGGTAGGCGGCAATCTTCGTGCCGTCCTCCCACACGGTCATCGTGTAATCGGCGATGCGGGTCTTGATGATGCGCGCGGTACCGATCGCAAAGTGGCGCACGGCGTCCGTGCCGTAGTAGCCCGGAGAGCCCTGCACGTCGGCGAGGCGGGCGCGGACCGAGATCTTCGCATTCCCCGGCCAGTAGTTCTTCGGCCGGAAGGCGATCGTGTCGTCGTCAAGCCAACTCCACGACGTGGGACCGAGGTCCTTGTCCGAGACCACCTCGAGCGAGGCCTCGACAGCGGCCTTGTTGACGATGGGCATGCTGAAGTCGATCTCGACCGGGATGCCGATCCCGTAGGTACCACGCTCGGGCGAGATGCTCGCAGTGAACCGACCAAGCGGAGCGGCAGTCCGGAAACGCAGCCGACGCTCCTCGCCGGAGGGGTCGACGACCTTCGCCCACAGGCGGGTGGACGGCGGCAATTCGCGGGCGATCCAGATGCGCCGATCCCGGGGCGACTGGGTGAGAGCGAGCTCGAGGGAGGGCCGATCCAGTGTGCGGAGTACAACGGAGGCTCCGGCCGGCACGTTGCGGATCTGCAGATCGGACCCGGCCGGGACCACAGACCCATCGAGCACGGGCTGACCGGCGAACACGAAGGACAGGCGCGCCATGCGGCTCACCCCGGGGTCGGGCTCGGAACGCACCGCCCCGGCAGTAGGGCTGATCGGCTGGCCGCCGAAGGCCTGTGACGGAGGTGCCAGCAAGACGACGGATGCGGCAACCGCCGCTGCCACCACCGTCGCAGCGATGGACATGGACGGCACCTTCGTCGCCAGCCTCACCGAAGAACCTGCCTCACCTAACTCGAACAATCCGACCTGGTCACCGCCAGCCGTGCTGCGATGCGCCCCCGACCCTGCGCCCTCACGTGCCGCGCGCGACAAC
The DNA here is from genome assembly GCA_044370555.1 of Candidatus Nanopelagicales bacterium. Lineage (GTDB taxonomy): Bacteria > Actinomycetota > Actinomycetes > S36-B12 > S36-B12 > CAINMH01. Next base: position 67 of record JBILVH010000032.1, on the reverse strand, counting down.
GGGAGTGATCGTACCCTGCTCGCGCAGGGGTAGTCACATCCTGCTCATCCGTCACACGTGACGGAAG
>JBILVH010000198.1:0-3907 GCA_044370555.1 Candidatus Nanopelagicales bacterium | reverse complement strand
CGACTGCCGCACCCTGAACGTCCAGTAGTCACGGTCGGTCCGGTTGTGGATCACGTCGTTGGCGATCCCATTGGTCGGCATCCGCCCTGCCGTGGCAATCGAGTTGCCAGCGACATCGAGGACGCTCCGCTGATGCGCGGTGCGGGTGATGAGCAGCGTGTAGGGCGCGGGAGACCACTGGTCGCCCACCGCGCGGACGTACACGACGTAGGTGCCCGGGACGAGCCACAGCGCGACCTGTTCGGCAGTCCGATCCGCCCGCGCACTGCGGCCGAGCACGATCCCCTCGGGCGTGAGTACCGACAGCGTCGCATCGACCGGGAGGTCGTCGAGACTCACGCGTACGCGGGACAACTCGGCGACGGTGAACTCCCAGTAGTCGGCATCCCCGGCCACGTCGATGGCATCGGACACCCCCGCGCGCTCACCGAGCGGAGTGGCCTCCGCGAGGGAGTTGCCGCCCTCGTCCGCATCGGGGTTGGGCTCCGGCAGGGGCTTCGGGTCCGGGTCGGGCTCCGGCTCCGGCTCCGGGTCGGGAGGTGGCGCGTCGGCGGTGAAGTCGGCCACGAGCGAGTAGTCCACGGCAGCGTCGAAGACGCCCAGCCAGCCCTCGATCTTGATGTACGTCGACCCCGCGGGGATCTCCACGTTCACGCTGTCACTGAGAGTCCCGGCATTGAGCGACGATCCGATCAGCCCACCTGACGCGTCATACACGCGCAGGTCGTAGTCAGCCGGCAGATTCCCGAGCACCACGCGCAGGTCGCCGGACCCGGCCACGTCCACCCGCCACCAGTCGATGTCGTCGGGAGCGTCAATCAGGTCGAAGGTCTCCACGTCGACGAGTCCGGTCGCGCTTTCGCGCGTGTCACCGCCTCGGTCCTGCCGCGGCAGGGTGGTCACGTCCACGCCCGGGCTCGCGGGCGAAGGCTGCCCGAGCCCGAGTGACCGCACGGTGACGGAGTACGTCGTCTCCGGGCTCAGCCCGGCTATGTCGCAGGTCGCGGTAGGTGCGTCGACGACGCAGGTGCGCCCACCGGGTTCGGCCGTCGCCCGGTAGCCCCGCACCTCGGTTGCCTCCGTGGGCGGGGCCCAGGTAACTCGCACCGCGCGTGCACTCAGCGCCAGCGCATCGACGGACGTTGGAGCTGGCAGTGCGGCCCCGCCTATCGTCTCCAGTGCACCGACCGGGTCGACGAGGCCCACGCCGAAGTCGTCGTCACGACCTGCCGCCCCGAGGTCGTCGGCGGTAGCGAGCAGGCTGGTCGCAAGATCGACCTCCTGCCCGGCGGAACGAGCCGCACTCAGGACGACTGCCGCCACCGCGGAGACATAGGGCGTTGCCATCGACGTACCGCTCCAGCTCTCGTACCCGCCCGGGATCGTGGAGAGGACTGCTACGCCGGGCGCCGCAATGTCGACGTACGACCCGGCGGTGGAGAAGTAGGCGATCCCGTCGAGTCGATCGGTGGCCGCAACCGCGATCACATCGGGGAATGCCGCGGGGTACGAAGCAGGTGACCCGCCCGTCCGCTCGTTGCCGGCCGCTGCGACGACGAGGGCGCCCAGGGACTGCGCGTAACTCACCGCTCGGCCGAGTCCGCTGTCGAACCCGCCGCCAAGACTCAAGGAGATGATGTCGGCGCCGTTGTCGACGGCCCAGATGATGCCGCGAGACACATTGCTGGTGTAGCCGGAACCGCTGTCGTCGAGGACACGGACCGGCATGATTCGGACATCCGGCGCGAACCCGGCAATACCAATCCCGTTGTCGGGGGTCGCAGCAATGATCCCGGCGACGTGAGTCCCGTGGCCGTTGCCATCGTTGCGACCCGATCCACCGGTCGCATAGTCGACACCGGCGGTGACCTCGCCCTGCAGGTCCGGATGCTGCCCAACACCGGTGTCGACCACCGCAACGGTGACCCCCGCACCGCGCGAAGTCGGCCACACCTCCTCGGCGCGCAACCGGCTCAGAGCCCACTGCTCACCCGCCCGCGGATCGGTGATCGCGGCGGTGTCCAGGTCGGTGAGGAACTTCTGCTTCACCTCTGTCCCGATGCTGATCAACCCGTCGACGGCTTGGGCACGCTTGATGCGTTCAGCCGCTGCGGCGGGGGTCGGCTCGTCCCAGGTGCGGACGACCGGGCGCAGGTCGATCCCCGCGCCGCGGGCGAAGACCCCCACCACCCGCGTCGGTCGCGCCGCGGCCACCCCGGGGGGCGGTGCGTCGATCAAGGCGGTGGGATCGGTGTCGACGCTCCGGTCGGGGATCGACCACTCGGTGGGGGCTGCGGCCACGGGCCACCGGGCGCCCCCGGACTCCGGCGCGGCGACCTCGGCCCGCGCGACCCCGCCTCCGGGGGCCACTAGGGCGACGGCAAGGCCCGTTGCGACCACCCACCCCGCGCGGGCACGCGTCATGCGGCGGAGCGGAGGCATGGCCTAACGGTAGGCCCTCGAAGCGGCGTCAGTCGCTTCGAATCGGGCTAATAGGAGCCCCATCACAGCAGGTGGCTAACCCGGGCCATCCTGGCACGAGGGGCACCAGTAGAGGGTGCGCCCGGCGAGGTCCCCCCACGCCACCTCTCCACCGCACCGCAGACAGTCCTCACCCTGCCGCTTGTAGACGTAGTGCGGCCCAACCCACCTGTCGTCGGCCTCGGTCGTGACGATGCGCCCCGAGCGCACACCGGCCCGCATCAGGTGAACGAGGTCGTCCCAGACGCCGTCGAAGGTCTCGCGCGGCAGGGCGCTGGCCGGGGCCATCGGATCCAGCCCGGACCGGAAGAGCACCTCGGCCCGGTAGATGTTGCCCACTCCGGCGAAGACACTCTGGTCCATGAGCATCGTTGCGATGGGGGTGCGACTGCGCGTCACCCGATGCCAGGCACGTTCGGGGTCGGCGTCGCGGCGGATCGGGTCGGGTCCGATCCGCGCCACCGCCGCAGCCACCTCATCATCGGTGAACACCTCGCAGGCGCTCGGGCCGCGCAGGTCGGCGTAGGCGGAGTCGGTCCGGATACGCACCCGCACCTGACCGCGCGGCTCGGGCGCTTCGCGGCCGAAGGCCCACCGACCGTAGAGGCCGAGGTGGACGTGCATCGTCCGGTTGCCCTCGAACTCGACGAACAGGTGCTTGCCGTAGGCCTCGGCACCGACGACGCGCGACCCGTCGACCAGGGCGGCCCCGTCCGCGAAACGCCCCTGGGGGCTGGAGACGTCGACGCATTCGGACGCGAACGCCTTGGCGAGACGGCGCGCGTGGCGGTGGACCGCATGACCCTCGGGCACAGGCGACATCCTCGCGCCTCTGGCAGGGTGCTGCATGTGCTGGTGGTCGGGCTCGACGGTGCGCGCGGTGGATGGATCGCGGCGTACGTCGAACTAGGCGCAGGGTCGCGGGCCCGGGTCGTGGATGTGCACTTCACCCCGGACGTCTACTCGGCATTGACCGACGACCTGGCCGTCGCCGCAATCGATATGCCCATCGGGTTGCCCGAAGTGGGCCCCCGCACCTGTGACCGGGAGGCCCGCACACTTCTGCGCCCCCACGGGAGCCGGGTCTTCGCAGCACCGGTCCGGGCGACCCTCGCGCACCGCGACAACTATGCGGCTGCCTGCGCCACCGCACGCGCGGTGTCCGGCGGAGCCTTGTCGAAACAGGCCTGGAACCTGCTCCCGAAGATCGCGGAGGTCGACGCACTCGCCGACGACGAGCGGATCCACGAATGCCACCCCGAGGTCTCTTTCGCACTCATGGCCGGTGCGGCAGTCGCGGCGCGCAAGAAGTCACCCGAGGGTGCCGCGCAGCGTCGCGATCTGCTGCGGGAGGCATTCGATCTTGGTGCCGCGTGGACTCCGCCGCGCCTGCCCGGCGCACGAGATGACGTGCTCGATGCACTCG
>JBILVH010000197.1:0-3918 GCA_044370555.1 Candidatus Nanopelagicales bacterium | reverse complement strand
CCTCGCCAAGCGCGGTCAGAAGGCTGTGCTCGGCTGGTTCACCGACGAGTACGGCGGGGTGCGCCCCGAGCGTGTGGCCATCGTCGTCGGCGTGACCGTCACCGTCGTGGCATTCAAGGTCTGGCGTCGCAGCCGTCGATGCCACTGCCACTGACCGGCGCTGCCCAGATGACTGCCCTCGAATCCCCCGTGCCCGTGCCTGCGCCGAACGCCGACGCCCCACTGCCGATCACGCTGCTGCACGACCGGGTGCTTGTGCGGCCCGGCAAGGACGATGGCGAGCGCACCTCCACCGGCGGCATCCTGATCCCGGCCACAGCGTCGATGGGCAAGCGCCTTCACTGGGCCCGCGTAGTGGCCGTCGGGCCGCATGTGCGAACGATCCAGGTCGGTGATCGGGTGTTGTTCGAGCCGGAGGAGCGTTCCTCCGTCGAATTGCACGGGGTCGAGTACGTCATGCTGCGGGAACGGGACGTGCATGCGGTCGCCTCCGAACGCAACGCCGAGGCGGATACCGGTCTGTACCTGTAGTCCCCCTCGCCAGCGCTCCACGTCGCTACGCTCAAGTCATGACCGACGAGTTGTTCGCGGGTTCCCACCAGTCGGATCGTCTGGTCATCTTCGGCATCACGGGCGACCTTGCGCACAAGATGACCTTGCCGTCGCTCTACCAGTTGGAGTGTCGTGGGTTGCTGACGTGTCCGATCATCGGTGTGGCAGCCCAGGACTGGACCGACGCCCAGCTGTGGGAGCGCGCGCGCTCCTCCGTACGCACCGCAGCCGAGAAGAATGGTGACGCGGTGGACGAGTCCGTGCTCGCCCGCCTGATCGCGCGGATGACGTACGTAGGCGGCGACTTCGGGGATGCGGGCTTGTACGAGAGGCTTGCAGCGCACCTCGCGGGGTCGCACGCTCCGCTGTTCTACCTAGAGATCCCACCCTTCCTCTTCGGCCCGGTGGTTGAGCAACTCGGCGCTGCCGGGCTGACCGCGAATGCCCGTGTCGCAGTGGAGAAGCCCTTCGGCACGAGCCTCGACACTGCGCGGGAACTCAATGATCGACTCAGTCGAATCCTCACCGAGGAGCAGTTGTTCCGCATCGATCATTTCCTCGGCAAGGAGCCCGTCCTTGACCTGATCTACCTGCGCTTCGCGAATGCGTGGCTTGAGCCGCTCTGGCGCCGCGAGTACGTCGAATCGATCCAGATCACGATGGCCGAGGCATTCGGCGTGGAGGATCGCGGATCGTTCTACGACGCCGTCGGCACTTTGCGCGACGTCGTACAGAACCATCTCCTGCAAGTCCTCGCGCTCGTTCTGATGGAAGCGCCCGGGCCGACGAACGATCCCATCGGTGATCGGCGACTCGATGTATTGCGCGCGATCCGGCCTATTCAGCCGAGTGAGGTGGTCCGCGGTCAGTACGCCGGCTATCGCGAGATCCGTGGCGTCGCGCCCGACTCCGAGACGGAGACCTACATCGCGGTGAAACTTCGCTGCGACACCTGGCGCTGGGCGGGTGTGCCGATCGTGATCCGGGCGGGCAAGCGCATGCCGATCACGGCAACCGAGGTTGTCGTGCGCTTCCGGCGGACCCCGGCGTTCCGCGTCGGCGCCAGGTTGCGGCACGTGACCGGGCATGACGACGTCATCCTGCGGGTTGGTGCGAACGCCGGCGTCGACATCGGTATCCGCGTCAAGCGCCCCGGTCTGGATGACGTCGAGCCGCAGTACCTGTCGCTGGACTTCGAATCAGCGCTCGGTGACGTGCCCTCGCCCTACGAGACGTTGCTCTACCACGCGATGAACGGCATACACACGCTCTTCCCGACGTGGGATGCGGTGCAGGCGACCTGGGAGGTCGTGCAGCCGGTGCTCGATGCACCGGTTCCGGTGATCCGCTATGAGCCTGGCACCTGGGGCCCGGTGCAGGCGGACGACTTCACGCGGCGCAACGGCGGCTGGCGCAACCCGCGGCCGGGTGAGTAGGAGGGCCGGGATCGGGGTTGGCTACTGCGTCCCGGACCTCGGCTCGTAGCAGGCGAGGCCGATCGCGACGATGGCGTCCTGTACCGCGGGTGACGGCTGGTCGCTGACCGCCTGGGCCAGGTCGTCGTCGCTCAACTGGTCGAGTCCGACGCGGAAACATTCGACTTGTGTCGGCGAGAGGTCGAGTCGCGCCTGGAGCGATTCGGTCAGTTGGGTGATGCGCTCGGTCCGCTGCTCCGCCGGGCTGCTGCCGCAACCCACGAGGGCGAAGGCGAGCACGGTAGCCGCTCCAGCCGCACCCAGTGCCACCCGCACCCGCATGGCGCCGAGCCTCGCACACTGCGTCCGGCGTCCGGCACCCCACACCCCGCGCACCCCACACCCCGCGCACCCCTGTCTCCATGGTGGGGATGAGGCCTTAAAGGCCCGATCCCCACCACAGTGGCATGGGGTGGGCGCGGACTGGAGTGTCACGCATCAGGCGGAACCAAACACAAACACTGGGTGCGCCGCGTAGGACTTGAACCTACAACCCGCGGATTAAGAGTCCGCTGCTCTGCCAGTTGAGCTAGCGGCGCGCGAGGCGAAAGATTACCACCGCACCCCTGGCAGGGCCTCGCTAGGCCAGGTAGGACGGGGGTGTGCAGGACGCGGTCGTGGAGCAGGCGCGTGGGATCCTCATCGAGCGGTACGGCCTCACCCCACACCGAGCCTTGCAGCGGCTCATCCGCGTCGCGCAGGAGAGCCGTCGCCCACTCGAGGAGGTCGCCACCGACGTGGTCGCAGCCCGCAGTGGCGGCCTCCCGCGCGACCCCGGCCCAGGACCCCGCCGCGGGCTAGGTCGCACCAACCCGGGCGGCACCAACCCGGGCGGCACCGACACATCTGCGCCCACCTCGGCTGGGCTCAGTCGCCTCGAGCGCATCGGTCGCATCGGTGAGTGGGAGTACGACGTCACCTCGGGTGACGTCACCTGGTCACCGGGCATGTACGCGGTGTTTCACCGCGACCCCGGCCTCGGGCCCACCGACATCCGGGCTGCGGGATGGCTAGACCAACTCCCGACCGGTGAGGAGCTCGCCATAGACCAGAGCTTCGACATCAACGGCGAACCCCGAATCATCCACGTGCGCGCCGACTCCGAACGCGGCCCCGCGGGTGAACTCACCCGCATCGTGGGTATTGCCCACGATGTGACCGTCCTGCGTTCCGCGGAGATCGAAGTGGCCGAAATCCGGCGCGAGTTGGGTGAGCGCCTGCTCGTGCAGGAGCGTGACCACATCGCCGTCGAGGCGCTGCAGCGCGCCGCCCTCCCGGCCGAAGCGTGCTCCACGCATACCGGCATTGACGTGGCTGCGCGCTACCTGCCCACCGGCGGCGGGCCGGTAGGAGGTGACTGGTACGACGTCATCCCTATGTCGGACGGCGTGTGGCTGTGCATCGGCGACGTCGCCGGCCACGGCGTTCACGCCGCAGCCGCCATGACACAGTTGCGCAACAGCGCGCGTGCTCTCGTGCACGTCGAGCAATCACCCGCTGAAGTCCTACGCACGATGAACGACATCCTTGCGGGGATAGACGATTCCCTGACGGCCACCTGCACGCTCGGATTCCTCGACCCCGGGAAGGCGATCTGGCGATGGGCGAGCGCGGGCCACCCGCCCGCCGCTGTGCTGGGTGACGATCCGCATCTCCTGCGGATCCCCCGCGGACTCATGCTCGGGGTCACACCGCACACCACCTATGACGTTGCGGAGGCGCCGCTCACCCCCGGCGATGCTCTGATACTGACCAGCGATGGGCTCTACGAACGGCCCGGCACACCGCTCGACGGTGGTCTGGCCGACCTGCTTGCCTCCGCCTCACTGGCCGATCCGCGGGTCGCGCGCTCCCTCACCGCCGACGAGATCTGCGACCGACTCACCGCGGC
>JBILVH010000196.1:0-3931 GCA_044370555.1 Candidatus Nanopelagicales bacterium | reverse complement strand
GACCACTCCGGGCACCGCAGCTCTCCCGCCCACCATGATCGATGTCGATTCACTCGGTGGTGGCACCGCGATAGCGGTGTCCGCATCGGTTGGCACGGGAGTCGTCCTCGTCGTCCCCGACGGCCAGGAGGCTGACTGGACTGCCTCCATCAGCGACCCAGCCCTCGGCCGCTTCGTCGCGGGCGGCGACATGGGCGGTTGGATCGCACGCCCGGGCATCGAGGTACTCGGCGTCGGCCAGTTCGACGTCACCGTGACCGGCCCGAGCGGCACCGTCGGCACCTTCACTGTCACCGCGGTCGACCCGGCGGAGCCGCCGATGATCGCTGATCCGTCGACGGACCCGGAGATCACCGAAGCTGCCGCCGCAAGTGTAGGCATGATGGAAGCCGAGGCGACCGCCGCCATCGAGGCAGCGGGCGGCTCAGTGCGCGTCGTCAGCCGCGACGGCGAGGACTTCCCCGTGACGATGGACTACCGCTTCGACCGCGTCAATCTCAGCATCGTCGAGGGCATCGTGACCGAAGCCTCCATCGGCTGAGGTTGCCGTCCAGGAGTCACCCAACCGGCTCCGGTACGCGGGGCACCACGAACTGAACCGCCGCGTGCGTGCGCGTGCGGCCGGCCCGCCCACCTAGGATGCTGCGGACACCGGGAGGGTCGATGCCACGCCGCAGTACGCCGCACCACCGCACATTCCTCCGCCGCCCACTGCAGGGCAGCAGGTCCGGGGTGCGCCGTGCACTCGCGCTCCTCGGTGCCATGGCGCTCGGCGCCGGTCTGCTTGGCACGGTGACCGCCCCGGCGAGCGCTGCGGGCACCCCGGCCGTCACGCTCGACAAGCAGGCCCCGGTCAGCGTGCTTGCGGGCGGCACGATCGCCTACTCGTTCACGGCCGCCAACCCGACGTCCCCCGATGCGGTGCCGGAGTACAACCTCTCGATCTCCGACATCCTGCCGGAGGGCGTCACCTACCTTCCCGGGAGCACCACCCCCGCGGGCGTCGGCGAGCCCAGCGCGTCGATCGACCCGATCACCGGCCGACAGGTTCTCATCTGGAGCAACATCGCCGACCTCCAGGTGGGCTCGTCGGCGACTCTCGGATTCACGGCGACGGTGGGAGCGGGCGAGTTCGTCGGTTCGCTGTTGATCAACGAGGCCACTGCCCTCGCCCAACGGGACTCCCGACTCGTGCCTCGCTTCACCGCGGCCGGCGTGCCAGTCCCCGGCACCTATGACGAATCCGCGACTGCCGCAGCGGTCACCCGCGTGTCCGCGATCGCGGTCGACAAGTCCGAGCCGAGCCCCGAGGGTGAACTCCTCCGCGGTGTGCACGACCATACGACCGTCTACACGCTGACCGTCACGAACAACGACATCGCCAACACCTCCAACGTCGTCGTCACGGACTACCTGCCGGCGGGTCTGGAGTTCCTCGGCTGCGGCGGGATCGACAACACCCCCGGGGGTGCGGTCGAGTACCCCGGCGCGGCCCGGCTCACGGGCACCCCGGTCATCATCGGCTGCGTCGAACCCGACACCGTCGAGACAGTCCTCAACCCCGCGCCGGTCGGCGGTCAGCCGCTTCCGGCGGGTGTCTACACGAAGGTGACCTGGACGTCGGCCAGCGTGCCCGCACTCGCGACCATGAGCCCCGCTGCGACGCTGACCCTCGAGTACGCCGCGGGCATCCCGCTGCGGATGAACACCATGACCTGGCCGGGCGGTGAGCCGACCGCGGCGTCGGGGGAGCAGGCGGCCAACCTCGACAACAACAACGGTGCCTCGACGCGCGAGACTCTCTCCGAGCGCACCTGGGCGAACACCGCGCACGTCTCCGGCACGTACTCCGGGACCACGACCACCGGCGTGGCCGCGGTCGAGGACACGGCCACCGAGTCCGTGGTCGCCGAGGACCTACGGATCCTGAAGTCCGTCACCCCGACGACCTTCCAGCGCGACGGCGTGGCCACCTACTCCCTGGCACTCGCCACGAGCGAGTACACCTCGGCGAGCGACATCGTCCTCACCGACGTCGTTCCCGACGGTCTATGTCCGCTGAGTGACATCGGGAACTTCTCCCGGACGAGCGACCCGCAATGCGACCCGAGTGCAGCGTTCGCGCCGAGTCAGCCCATAGGGTCCTACGCTGATTTCGGCGACGGCAGCACGGAGATCACCTTCGAGCCGATTGCGTCGATCGTCCCTTCCGCCACCGCGACCGTGACTTTCTACGCCCGGATGCTCAGCGCCTATGTCGGCATCGGGCGCGCCGACATGCCGACTGCGGCGGGGGATACCTTCACGAATCGCGTCTCCCTCTTCGGGGAGACCACGCCGATAGCGGGCACCGGTGAGAGCGGGGTCGTCACTGTTGCCGACGCCTCCAGTGCGACGCAGACTTCGCAGGGGCCGACTCTGTCCAAGCAGATGAAGCCACGCGCTCTGGACCCCGACTGCACCGCCCTCGCTGGCTACACCACCCCCGATCCGTCCCAGGCGCAGTGGACTTTCCGCAAGGGCGACATCCTGTGCTTCAAGTTGCGCGTGGACTTCCCGACCACGATCGAGACTCGCAACCCGGTGATCACCGACTTCCTGCCGTACGACACTGAGTACGTTGCGGGCAGTATGCAACTGACCACCGCGAACACCGCAGCCAACGTGGTGTTCAACGAGGCGGCGGTGGTCGGAGGCACCGCCCCGCCCACGTGGATCATGGGGACGTCCAGTGGTGGCGTGCTCTTCGAGCCCGCTGGGGCAGTTTTCGAGGCGACCATCTCCGTGCGTGTCACCGACGCCGCAAGTCCGCCGGTGCCCGACCTCGTCGGCAACCTGCTCAAGATGCGCACTGAGGACACCGACGGACAGGCGCAGTCCTACCGCACGCAGGCCGACTTCACCGTGGCCCCCGCCGCGAACGTCACGATCACAAAGGGCGTCGCCCAGGTCGATGGTGCACCCGTGCCGCCGAACGGACCAAATGTCGACGGTGTCGCGGTGCGCGAGGGCCAACAGGTCCGCTACCGAGTCGACGTGACCAACGCCGGCCGCGCGGGCTTCGCGGGTGCCGATTTCACCGTCCGCGGTATCAACGTCTGGGACGTTCTGCCGACCGGCATTAGTTGCTCGATGGTCGACGCCGCGTCCTTCACCTTTGAGCGCACCGGGGAGAGTGAGATCTCGCTCCCCGGTGGAATCGCCGCATGTACCGACCCGGGCGACCCCGCGCAGCCGTCGTTCGCGACCAACGCGACGAATAGCGCGATCGCCTGGCGCTTCCCGAGCCCTGATGCGACAGCGGTCTACAGACTTGCCACGTCACAGGTGATGACATTGACCTACGCCGTCACGCTGCCTGCGGAGATCGGTGTGTCGACCTCCCTGGTCAACCGCGCCTACGTGCGCAGTTTCGACTCCTACACCAACCGCACAGGGGTCACCACGACGTATTACCCCGCCAACAACGTCGATACGACCGTGCCGGTGAGCGAGCAGGACGCCCAGCAGGCGAGCGACCCGTCGAATGTCGTGACCCCCAGTGCCAGCCTGAGCAAGACGGTGACAACCGCTATCGGTGAAAGCAACAACAACGTCCCGAATCAGGCGACAATCGGGGAGTTCCTCAGTTACACCGTGTCGCTGCGCATCCCGGCAGGCACCACCGCCTACAACGCGGTGCTCACCGACCCGATGCCGACGGGGGTCACTCTGGTGTCGGCCACTGCGGGGTTCTCCGGCACGAACAGCAGCCCGGCCACTTCGGCGCTTCCCGCGGGGGTGATCTTCGATCCTGTCACGGCGTCCCTCACCTTCCCCGCGATCTACAACAACACCGATACAACCGACCACCTGTTTGAGGTCAGCATCAGCGCGCTGGTCAACAACACGACCGGCACTAACACGCACGGCCGCGTGCGCACCAACACCG
>JBILVH010000195.1:0-3945 GCA_044370555.1 Candidatus Nanopelagicales bacterium | reverse complement strand
AACCGGTGCGGCGACGCCGGTGCTGGCCGGTGTCGTGCCAGCGGGTGAGGCGCCGCGCACGCTGGTCCTCGCCCAGAGCTCCGACCCCGGCTGGCGGGCATTCGAGGGCGACCGCGCGCTCGAGCGCGCGCCGGTCCAGATGCCGCTCGCGCAGTGGTCGCAGGGGTTCGTCGTCGGCGGCGACGTCGGATCGGTGCGGATCGAGTTCGACGACTCCGCACGCCAGACCTGGCTGTGGGTCCAGGTCATCGCCCTCGTCATCGTGATCGTGCTTGCCCTCCCGACGCGTGGACCCCGCGATCCGGACGCCGACGATCCGGACGCTGCAGACCCCGCCGCCTCAGCCCCCGCCGCTGGCGCGGATGCCGGAGGAATCGTGGTCGAGGGGGTGAGCACATGAGCGCCGACGACGACGCGGCCCCGGTCGTGCCCGACCGCGGGCGGCAGGTGCGGCGGCAGCGGCGAGCCGCGCCGAAACCACCGGTGCGCGTGGGTGCGGTCAGCCTCGCGCTCGCGGCGACCGTAGTCGTGGCCGCCGGAGGCGCGGCGATCGTCGCCGCGGGACAGGCCGCCCCGACGATCGGTGCGGTGCGGCCCGAGCCGGTCACCAGCGTGGTGCCGGTCGCGTCCACCGAGCTCATCTGCCCCGAGCCGGGAGCTGCTGCGGGCTCGCGGGTGCTGGTCGCGGCGGCAGCGATGTCGGGCCTGCCCGGACAGGAGGGTGCGGGGATCGCCGAACTGGTCACCCTTCCCGAACCCCTCACCCCGCTGGACACTCTCGACGCCCCGGGGCGCACGGCCGCCCTGAATGTCGTCGGTGAGGGGTCTCCGCCGGTCGCCGTGCGCGCGAGTGGATCGGTGGCGCCGGGGATCGTGGCGGCGCAGGTCGGACGCACTTTCGAAGGCCAGGGTCGCGGGCTGACATCCACCGCGTGCCTGAGCGCAGGAAGTTCGTGGTGGTTCATGGGTGGTGGTGCGGTACTCGGCCAGCTCACCCGCATGGTGCTGGTCAACCCCGAATCCTCACCGGCGCTCGTCGACGTGACGGTGTACGGCGTCGACGGGCCGGTCGATCTGCCGTCGACGCGGGGGATCGCCCTGCCCTCGCGGTCACAATCCATCCTGCGCCTCGACCGACTCATCCCGGGTGTTGCCGCGGGTGCGCTGCATGTGTCCGCGAGCACCGGCCGCGTTGCCGTCGCAGTGAATGACTCCGTGAGCGACGGGCTTATCGCGCAGGGCACCGACTGGGTCCAGGCAAGTGCGGAGCCCGCTACCCGGCTGTTGATCCCCGGCATCTCCGACGGTGCTGGTTCGCGTTCCCTGCGACTCATTGCTCCGGCGGGATCTGCGACGGCCGCCGTACGCGTCTACACCGCGAGAGGCGCCTTCAGCCCGGTGGGCTTCGATGCGATCGACCTTCCTGCGGGGCGGCTCGTCGCGGTCGATCTGACCGAGGTGCTGAAGGGCGAGGCTGCCACGGTGGAGATCACCGCGGATGCCCCGATCGTCGGTGGGGTCCGGCAGTCGTACGGCACGGGCAACCTCGCGGCGGAGACGTCCTACACCGCGAGCGTGCCGATCTCGACCGGGCCGACTGCCGCGACCGGACTGCCCGGCGCACTCGGGCTCGACACGAAGGGCTTCATCCGGGTGTGGGTGACCGCTCCCGACGTCGATGCCCGCGTCCGCCTCACCGTTCTGCCGGCCGATGGCCAGGCGGCATCGGTCCCCACGATCGACCGCACGATCGATATCGCTGCCCGTCGCGTCGTCACCGTCGATATCGACCCGCCGGTAGACCGTCGGTGGTTCACGGTGCTGGTGACACCGGAGAGCGGTGGTGTCGTCGCGGCGCACCGCGTGCTCCTGCGCGGGGGCGGGGGCAGTCTCGTGACCGGCTACGCCTGGCAGCCGCTGCGCGTCACGGTCACCCTGCCGACCTCCGCGGAGGACATCGCCCGCGGGGTGCCCCGGGCACCGAGCCCGACACGACCCGGCAATCAGCCGGGCTGACGGACCCGGCCGCTACCGTCGGGGACGTGGCTATTCGACGTCGCTGCTCGCGTCCGTCCTGCGGTCGCGCCGCCGTGGCCACCCTCACCTACGTGTACGCCGATTCCACCGCGGTCGTGGGCCCGCTGGCGACGTTCGCCGAGCCGCACTGCTACGACCTGTGCGCGGTGCACACCGAGCGATTGACCGCGCCCCGCGGCTGGGAGTTGGTGCGACTAGAGCCCGACCCGGACGCCCTGCGGCCGAGCAGTGACGACCTCGAGGCGCTCGCCAACGCCGTTCGCGAGGTTGCCTCCGCGCGCCCCGCTGCGCAGGAGGCCGAGGACTTCACGGTCCGCCGCGGGCACTTGCGCGCCGTGCGCTCCGTTGGCGATTAGGCGTCGACTCCGCCGTTCGGCGCCGGCGTCCGCGCCACGTAGGCTTGCCGCTCGTGGACCTGTCGATCATCAAGGCGTACGACGTTCGCGGCGTCGTGCCGGACCAACTTGACGAGTCCTTCGCCTACCAGCTCGGGCGCGCATTCGCACACGTGTGCTGTGGTGACAGCGACGCGGTCGTCATCGGGCGCGATATGCGCGCGAGCGGACCGGCGTTGGCCGCGGCGTTCGGTCGCGGTGTGCGCGACCAGGGGATCGACTCGATCGACATCGGCCTCGCCAGCACCGACCAGCTGTACTTCGCATCCGGACACCTCGGTAAGCCCGGTGCGATGATCACGGCGAGCCACAATCCCGCGCAGTACAACGGGTTCAAGCTCTGCCGTGCAGGTGCCGCCCCCGTCGGTCAGGACTCCGGTCTTCGCGACATTGCCGCGTTGATCGCGGCCGGCGGCCCGGTCCCGGCGTCGACCACAGCGCCGACCCCGGGGGCGGCCAGGTCCGCCGATGTGCTGGCGGCGTACGCGGCGTACCTGCGGCATCTCGTCGACCTGAGCGGTATCCGGCCGCTCACGGTCGTCGTCGATGCAGCCAACGGGATGGCCGGGCACACGGCCCCCGCGGTGCTCGGTTCGGCCGCGGGACTTCCCGCGTTGCCGGTTGCCATGATCGAGATGTACTTCGAACTCGACGGGACCTTCCCCAATCACGAGGCGAACCCGCTGGAGCCCGCGAACCTAGTCGATGTGCAGGCTGCCGTGCGCCGCACCGGCGCGGACGTGGGCCTTGCCTTCGACGGTGACGCGGATCGCTGCTTCGTGGTCGATGAGCGGGGCGACCTGGTCAGTCCGTCCGCGATGACCGCGCTCATTGCCGAACGCGAACTGCACCGCGAGCCGGGCGCGACGATCATTCACAACCTGATCACATCGCGCACCGTGCCCGAGACCATCGCGGCCCACGGCGGGGCCGCTGTGCGCACGCGGGTCGGCCACTCTTTCATCAAGCAGTCGATGGCGCAGACCGGGGCGATCTTCGGTGGTGAGCACTCCGGTCACTTCTATTTCCGGGACTTCTGGAATGCCGACTCCGGGATGCTCGCCGCCCTACACATCCTTGCCGCGCTCGGCTCCTCCGACCGGCCGTTGTCCGAGCTGATGGCGGGTTATGAGCGGTACGCCGCGAGTGGTGAGGTGAACTCCGTCGTGCGCGACCACGTGCACGTCACCGCCGCGGTGCGTGAGAGTTACGCGGGGCGACCCGGTGTCGATGTCGACGATCTGGACGGGCTGACGGTGTCGGGGGATTCATGGTGGTTCAATCTGCGGCCGAGCAATACCGAGCCGCTGCTGCGGTTGAATGTGGAAGCGCGGACCGAGGCCGACATGGCAGCGTTGCGCGATGATGTGCTAGCCATCGTGAGAGGGGTTCGACAATGACTGCACAGGCACCCGGTCCGCTCGGACTTGATCCGATCCTGCTCGAGGTCCTCGCCTGCCCCTGCCCGCAGCACGCTACTCTCACGGTCGACGAGGCAGCGAGTGAGTTGGTC
>JBILVH010000020.1:0-13984 GCA_044370555.1 Candidatus Nanopelagicales bacterium | reverse complement strand
TTGAAGGTCTCGCAGGCCACGTGCGTGGCGACGTCGGCGCCCACGATGTCCGCCCAGCGGCTGACGAGCGTGGCCCCGACCGCGCTGACCTGCCAACCGCGGTCGACGAGGAACTGCTCCACCCCGGCACCGACCAGGTGAGGGTCACGGGCATCGGGTCCGGCGGCGGAACTGCTCCCGCCGGTTCCACGCGACCGTGAGCGGCCGCGCGCTCGGCTCGACACAGCCGGGCCGGCGGCGGACGCGCCGAGGGCGCGCGCAAGGGTCGTGGCGGCCAGGTCGACCTCGTCTGGGGTTGGCGGCAGCGGCTCGGGAGGGGTCGGCCCAGCGTCCTCGGCCCCGGGATCCACCTCACCCACGGCGGCTCACCTGCCCTCGTACGACGTCGTACACCGCGGCACCGGCGGCCGCGGGTACATCCTGCTCCACTGCGGCCGTGATGAGCACCTGTTCGACTGTCTCGACGCGACGGGCCAGGCAGTCCCTGCGACGTGCATCGAGCTCGGCGAAGACATCGTCCAGAATCAGGATCGGGTCCTCACCCGCGTCTGCACGCAGTACGTCGAAGCTTGCCAGCCGCATCCCTAAGGCGACTGACCACGACTCCCCGTGCGAGGCATAACCACGCACGGGATGACCGTCGAGGGTGAGGGCTAGGTCGTCGCGATGTGGTCCGACGAGGGTGATACCCCGATCGCGCTCCTCCCGACGCCGCGACTCCAGAGCTGTGGCGAGGGAATGCTGGAGGTCGGTGCGGTCCGTCGACGCCTGGGTCCATGCCGACTGGTACGACAGCCTGGCCGGGCCCCTTCCACCTGAGATCTCGTCGTAGCACAGCTCGAACTCCGGTTGCAGGCGCTCGACCAGTGCTAGACGCGCGTGCACGAGTTCTGCACCGAGGGCAATGAGTTGTTCGTCCCAGACGGCTAGCGTCGCATCGACGGCCGCAGAAGCAGAACGGTGCGCGGAACCCACCGTCTTGAGCAATGCATTGCGCTGACGCAGGACACGGTCGTAATCAGTGCGAACTCCCGCGAGGCGCGGACTGAGTTGCGTGATGAGGGTGTCGAGGAATGCCCTCCGCTCGGAGGGATCACCCTTGACGATGGACAGGTCCTCGGGTGCGAAGAGCACCGTGTGCACGATCCCTAGCCCCTCGCGTGCGCGGCTGACCGGCATGCGATTGAGACGGATGCGGTTGGACTTGCCGGGGATGATCTCGACATCGAGGTGTACGCCGCGGCCGTCACGTGCGACCTCCGCACCGATGAACGCTCGGTCCGCGCCGATGCGGACTAGGCCAGCATCCGTGGCGACGCGATGCGACGTGTGAGTGGCGAGGTAGCCGATGGCTTCGACGAGATTGGTTTTGCCCTGACCGTTTGATCCGAGGAGGGTGATGACTCCCGGTGGGAGTTCGAGGTCTAGGTGGTCGTAGGTCCTGACATCACGCAGCAGCAGTCTGCGAATGTGCACGTCAACCCGCGAGTCGCACCGGCATGAGCAGGTAGTGGAACACCACATCGCTCGACGCAGATGCGACATCGGCCGCACCGGTCAATACCACCGGCCGGTTCGGCTGCGTGAAGGCGAGTCGTGCCACTGGGGCATCGAGTACGCCAAGACCGTCGAGGAGGTAACTGGGATTAAGCGCTATCTCGATGTCCGGTCCGTCGATGTGGCACTCGAGTGCTTCTGTTGCCTGTGCCTCGTCTCCAGTGCCTGCGCGCAGCACGACCTCGCTGTCAGCAAAGGTCAGTCGTAGCGCGGTATTGCGTTCCGCGACCAGCGCGACGCGCTTGACCGCCTCGGTCAGGGCCGCTGTCGACAGGCTCGCGGTGGTGGACCACTCGGATGGCAGGAGGCTGCGGTACTTGGGGAAGTCCGCGTCGAGGAGTCGCGTCGTTGTGGATCGACCCAGGCCTTCGAAACCAAGCAGGTTGTCGGCCTCGCCGGATCCGAGTCCTAGGTGCACGGCTTCTGCTGTGCTGAGGGCCTTGGCGATGTCCGCGAGGGCGCGGGCGGGCACCAACACGGCGGCCTCCGCACCAGGCACGGCCGGGACCCAGGCGAACTCGCGGACGGCGAGTCGGTAGCGATCGGTTGCGGCAAGGGTGATGGTCGACCCGGCGATCTCGATGCGCACACCCGTCAGCGCGGCAAGTGTGTCGTCACGACCGGCAGCCACAGCAACCTGCGCGACGGCAGCCGCGAAAGTGTTACCCGGTAGGGATCCGGATGCGGGCGGGCTGTCCGGGAGCGCCGGGTACTCCTCATGCGGCAGCGTCGGCAGGGTGAACGAACTGCGGCCGCAGGTGACCTGGACGCGGGAACCCTCGACGCTCACCTCCACCGGTGCATTGGGGAGTGACCGCGCGATCTCTGCCGCTAGACGACCTGGCACGACAGCGTGTCCCGGTGCGGTCACAACGGCCTCGACGTGAACCCGGCTCGCCGTGTCGTAGTCGAAGCTTGCCAGCGCGACGCCATCATCCCCAGCACTAAGAACGATCCCGGAGAGGACCGGCTTCGCCGGTCGCGCCGGCAGGGTTCGAGAGACCCAGGCAATGGCCTCGGCGAAGGTGTCCTTCTCGATACGAAATCTCACGGCGACCTGTCCTCCAATAGCGGCATGCCACAGCCTAGGGGGCGCTCACTGTTTGTGACTGATGACCTTGAATCCAAGGATCGTCGTAGTAGTAGGCGCGGTGGAAAGTGTGGACGGCGGGTTATCCGCCCAGGTCAGCGGGTGTGTCGCACTCCCCAGGGGTTGAGGATGGCGAGGTGAACAGTGCCGGGCCGGATGTGTCGGAGTGATGTGATTCATCCGGCCGGCACCTCGGGCACTGGCTTTGCTGTGGATAAGGGCCCTCTCCGTGTGGATGAAAGAGCCAGTAGGCGGGCAGTTATCAACAACCTGCCCACAGGATGACTGCACCGGGGTAAGCGACCTCATCGGGCCTGCGACTTGATGCGGCTGGTCAGGTCGGTGACCTGGTTGTAGAGACTGCGCCGTTCACTCATGAGGGAACGGATCTTCCGGTCGGCGTGCATCACCGTGGTGTGGTCTCGGCCCCCGAACGCCTGACCGATCTTGGGCAGGGACAAGTCGGTGAGTTCGCGACACAGATACATCGCGATCTGCCGCGCGGTCACCAGTACCCGCGACCGGGAGGTTCCGCAGAGGTCGTCGATCGTCACCCCGAAGTAGGCAGCGGTCACGGACATGATCTGGGCAGCGGTGATCTCGGGGCCGGAGTCAGAGGGAAAGAGGTCTTTCAACACCTGTTCGGCGACTTCGAGTTCGACCGGCCGCCGGTTCAACGACGCGAAGGCGGTCACCCGGATCAGGGCCCCCTCGAGCTCTCGGATATTGCTGGAGATGCGGGATGCGATGAATTCGAGGACATCGGGTGGGGCGACTAGTCGCTCCTGCGCACTCTTCTTCCGGAGGATGGCGATGCGGGTCTCGAGATCGGGCGGTTGGACATCGGTGGTGAGCCCCCACTCGAACCGCGACCGCATGCGGTCCTCGAAGTCTTCCAATTGTTTCGGGGCGAGATCGGAGGTGATGACGATCTGCTTATTGGCGTTGTGCAGTGTGTTGAAAGTGTGAAAAAACTCTTCCTGCGTCTGCACTTTTCCGGATAGGAACTGAATGTCATCGACGAGCAGGACATCGACGTCGCGGTATCTGCGCTGGAATGCGGCAGCCTTGTCGTCGCGGATCGAGTTGATGAACTCGTTGGTGAACTCCTCGGAACTGACGTATCTGACACGCGTGCCCTTGTACAACGTGCGCGCATAGTGACCGATGGCGTGCAGCAAGTGGGTCTTCCCGAGGCCGGAACCGCCGTACACGAAGAGTGGGTTGTAGGCCTTGGCGGGCTGCTCGGCGACTGCAACGGCGGCGGCATGGGCGAACCGGTTGCTTGACCCGATGACGAAGGTGTCGAAGGTGTATTTCGCATTGAGACGGCCGTCCTCGGCGCGGGTGCCGGGGGCGCCGGCGCCGGGGCGCTCGGGCTCGGGGGGCGGCAGCGGCTCGTCGGCAGTCGCATCCATGAGGTCCTCGTCGACCGCTGGGGCGATCGACTCGTCCACCGTGACGGCCAGCCGTACTTCATGGCCGAGCTCGATCGCGAGGGCTCGGGTGATGAGCGGTCGCAGCCTGGTCTCGAGCACGTCCTTGGTGAAGTCGTTGGGGGCGGCGAGCAGAGCGGTGTCGCCCATGAGGCCGATGGGACGGGTGAGGGCGACGAAGGCCCGCTGCTGAGGGGTGAGCGACCCGTCGGCAAGGGTGCTGACGGTCCGCGCCCAGACCTCCACGAGGGCGTCGTCGGCCATCCATCCACCTCCCAACTAGTCAATCCACACCGTTGTCCACAGGTGTGGACGCCAACATCAGCCGAAAATACGAGGCAACCTCCGGTCGGGCCAGCCCCTGTCCGGGTGACTGTGGATAACCCTAGCGAACGGCGGGTCCGCCGGTGACCGGATGGCCGACTTGGTGGATCCCGAGCCGGTGACGTAGCATGGCGGCTCACGTTCCGGGTCGCAAGGGAGTCCAACCACCATGAAGCGCACGTTCC
The DNA here is from genome assembly GCA_044370555.1 of Candidatus Nanopelagicales bacterium. Taxonomy (GTDB): domain Bacteria; phylum Actinomycetota; class Actinomycetes; order S36-B12; family S36-B12; genus CAINMH01. The sequence continues at coordinate 9,392 of JBILVH010000020.1, read as the reverse complement.
AGCCCAACACTCGTCGTCGGGCGCGCACCCATGGATTCCGGGCCCGGATGCGCACCCGCGCCGGTCGGGCGATCCTGAGTGCGCGCCGCGCCAAGGGTCGCGCCGAACTGTCGGCCTAGTCCCGCACGGACGTGGTCCCGGCAGCGCACCGGCTGCGGTCCCGCAAGGATTTCACCATCGCCCTGCAGGGTGTTCGGGCCCGCGTCGGCCCGGTCGTCGTCCACCTCGGCAGTAGGGGCGATGACCTAGGCCCGCGGATCGGCTTCATCGCGAACCGGCATGTGGGTGGGTCAGTTGTTCGCCACCGCGTCATTCGCCGCCTGCGCGCCGCATCAGCGCAGGCCATCGACCATCTCCCACGCGGCACCAACCTTGTCGTTCGGGCACTGCCCGCAGCAGCGTCGCAGTCATACGGCGAATTGGCCGCAGCCTTCAATAAGGCGCTGGCCCGCCTTGACCTGCCGCAGTGACCTCTGGGCACCCCGATCACTCTGGCTACTCCGACGATTGGTACCCCGACGATCTGTACCGAGCCTCGTGGCGGGATACCGTGGCGGGATGGGTGCGATGCGCCGGGGTGCCGCTACCGCCGTGCGGTGGATCCACCTCGGTGTTGACCGGACGCTCTTCGCGGCCATCCGGGCGATCTTGATCGGTGCGATCCGGGTGTACCGCCTGACGGTGTCGCCGCTGCTGGGGCCGACCTGCCGCTTCCACCCGAGTTGCTCGGCTTACGGCCTAGAGGCCATCACCGTTCACGGCTCCGCCAAGGGTGTTGTCCTTACCGGGTGGCGGCTCCTCCGCTGCAATCCGTGGAACCTCGGCGGGATCGATCCGGTGCCTACCCGCGGACACTGGCGGCCGGGGGTCGACCGACTCGGTCGCCCGATAGAGTCGGCCTCTGCGAGTGAAGCGTCCACCGCCGGCTGAGCCGGTGCCTGAAGCCAACGTGTAGGAGCCGCCGAGTGTTCATCTTGGACTGGCTGCGCATCGGGGTGAGCTGGATCCTCGTCCAGTTCCACACCCTCTTCAGCACGTTCATGGACCCGGCGAGTGGGTGGACGTGGACCCTGTCGATCGTCGGGCTTGTCGTCGTCATTCGCATCATCCTGATCCCGCTATTCGTCAAGCAGATCAAGGCCCAACGAAACCTTCAGATCATCCAACCGCGCATCAAGGAGATCCAGAAGAAGTACGCCGGCGACCGCGAACGACAGTCGCAGGAAATGATGAAGATCTACCGTGAGACGGGCACCAATCCGCTGTCATCGTGCCTGCCGATCATCCTGCAGGCGCCGATCTTCTTCGCCCTCTTCTCGGTGCTCCAGGGCATTGCGATGTACAACCCCAACGACCCCGGGTATGTACCCCCGGGGGTATTCGCCTGGGCTGAGTACAGTGCGACGCTGTTGCCGCAGGCGCACGAGGCCTCCCTCTTCAACGCCCCGCTCTACGGCTACTTCATGGGGGCTTACAACACCAATCTCGTGGAGTCCGGCTTCTCGCCGACTGCGACCAGGATCGTTTCGGCGATCCTGATCGTGCTGATGACGGCGACGTCGTTCCTGACCCAGCGGCAGCTGATCGTCAAGAACTCCGCCCCGGACAACCCGATGGTCAAGCAGCAGAAGATCCTGCTCTACGTCTTCCCACTGATCTTCGCCATCGGCGGCATCAACTTCCCGATCGGCGTATTGATCTATTGGTTCACGACGAACGTGTGGACCATGGGCCAGCAGTTCTACGTGATCCGGAACAACCCGGCCCCGGGCACCCCCGCCTATGACGCATGGGAGGCCCGCAAGGCGGCGAAGGCGGCCCGCAAGGCCGGGCCACCACCACCGCCGCCCCCGGGTGAACCCGACGAGGAGGCCAAGCCGACCGCCAGGGTCCAGCCGAAGCGGCAGCCCCGCAGCAAACGCAAGAAGTAGCCCGCGTCGCCGTTCGCGGCGGCGGCGAGGTACACCAAGACCGGAGGAGAACGCACGTGAGCGATCTGTTGGAGAAGGAAGGCGACGCGGCCGCCGACTACCTCGAAGGCCTGCTCGATATCGCCGACCTAGACGGCGACATCGACATCGACGTTGACGGTGCCCGCGCGCAGGTGTCGATCGTGGAGGCCCATCCCGGTGACCTCGCGGCCCTCGTCGGCAGTCGCGGCGAGGTGCTCGAAGCCTTGCAGGAGCTGGCCAGGCTGGCTGCGACCCGGGAGGCTGGGGAGAGGTCCCGGCTGATGCTCGACATCGCGGGTTTCCGCGCCGCCCGACGGGCTGAGGTGTCCGCCACCGCAGACTCCGCCATCGAGAAGGCCCGAGGCGGCGACCGGGTGGCGCTTTCTCCCATGAACGCCTTCGAGCGCAAGATCGTCCACGACGCTGTTGCCGCCGCCGGCCTGGTCAGCACCTCGGAGGGGGAGGAACCGGGTCGCTACGTGGTGATCACCAGCGCGTGACCCCGGTCGCCCCGCTGCCGGCCTGGTGTGAGCCGGCCCGTGGGAGCCTTGAGCGCTACGCCGCCCTCCTGGCCACGGCCGGGGTGGAGCGCGGGATCATCGGGCCCCGGGAGGTCCCGAGGATCTGGGAGCGCCACCTCGTCAACTGCGCGGTTGTCGCCGAACCCGGCGGACCAGTGCCGCTCGGTGCGAGCGTCATAGACGTCGGATCGGGGGGCGGTCTGCCCGGCTTGGTGTGGGCGATCTGCCGACCCGACCTATCCGTCGTCCTGCTCGAGCCGCTGCTGCGCCGCACCACGTTCCTGGCTGAGGCCGTGGCCGAGCTCGGCCTCGGCAACGTCGAGGTAGCCCGCGGGCGGGCCGAGGAGTACGGCGGCTCCGCCGAGATCGTGACCGCTCGAGCGGTGGCGCCTTTGGGCCGCCTGGCTGCCTGGTGCCTGCCACTGGTCCGCCCGGGCGGGGCCCTGCTTGCACTCAAGGGCGCGAGCGTGGCTGAGGAGATAGCGACCCTGCCTTCGGCGCTCACGGCGGAGGTTATCCGCTGCGGCGCACCCCCCGATCAGGCGACGGTGGCCGTTATCCACCGGGCGGGTGGCGCTGGCCCGCGGTCCTAGGGGATGATCGGGCCGTGAGTACGCAGACACCGTCCGAGGGGCAGGTCCGATCTGCGCAGACCGGCCTGGGGTGGCCGGAGCAACCGGATGTTTCCCGTGAAACAGCGGGAGAGACCGCAACTGTTTCCCGTGAAACAGCGAGCGGCTTAGGGTGGCCGAATGAGTGACGCTGTCACCACCGGCCGTGGCCGCATCCTGGCAGTGGCCAACCAGAAGGGTGGGGTGGGCAAGACGACGAGCGTGGTCAACCTGGCGATCGCCTTGGCCCAGGGTGGCTCGCGGGTGCTCGTTGTCGATCTGGACCCGCAGGGGAACGCGTCCACGGCCTTAGGTGTCGAGCACCGGGAAGGTACGCCGGGCGTCTACGAGGTCCTCATCGAGGCCGTGCCGATCGCCAAGGTGGTCGCGAAGTCCCCGGAGCACCCCAACTGCCGCGTGGTCCCCGCGACGATCGACCTTGCCGGTGCCGAGATCGAGCTCGTTTCCCTCGTAGCCCGCGAGATGCGGTTGAAGCAGGCACTCGACTCCTACCTGGCCGAGGACCCGGCTGACATCATCCTGCTCGACTGCCCACCTAGCCTGGGTCTGCTCACCTTGAATGCATTGGTTGCTGCGGAGCGATTGGTGCTGCCGATCCAGTGTGAGTACTACGCCCTCGAAGGAGTGTCCCAACTCCTGCGCACGGTGGAGTTGGTGCGGACACACCTCAACCCGGCACTGGGGGTCGGGGCGGTACTGCTGACGATGTACGACGGCCGGACGCGGCTGTCGGCCCAGGTGGCCGAGGAGGTCCGGGCGCATTTCGGCGATCTCGTTCTGCCGACGCTGATCCCTCGCTCGGTGCGGGTATCGGAGGCACCCTCGCACGGCCTATCGGTGCTCGGTTACGACCCGACGTCGTCCGGGGCCCTGTGCTACGTGGCAGCAGCCGGTGAGTTGCTGGAGCGCCTCTCGTGATCCACAGACTTATCCCCAGCCTTTACGAGAAGTAGAGCGGCTGTTGTCCACAGGTGTGACGAGTTGAGGTGCGTGTGACGAACGGTAAACGACTAGGTCGTGGTCTCGGGGCGCTCATCCCTACCGCGGACGAGAGCGGGCAGCGGGCAGCGGACCCCGCGGCGACCTACGCAGAGCTTGAGATCACCAGCATCCGGCCGAATCCGCGCCAGCCCCGGCAGGTCTTCGATGAGGAGTCACTTGCCGAGTTGACCCACTCGATCACCGACATCGGGCTGCTTCAGCCAGTCGTCGTCCGCCCGGTAGCAGACGGGTTCGAACTCGTAGCGGGCGAGCGCCGGTGGCGTGCTGCGCAGGCCGCTGGCCTAGGAGCGATCCCGGCCATCATCCGACGGACCGCGGACGACGACCTCCTCCGCGAGGCGCTGCTGGAGAACATCCACCGCGTGCAACTCAATCCGCTTGAGGAAGCGGCGGCCTACGCGCAGTTGCTGTCGGATTTCGGCGGCACCCAGGAGGAGTTGGCGGCGCGACTTGGTCGCTCCCGACCGCAGGTGGCCAACACCCTGAGACTTCTGAAGCTTCCAGTGCCGGTCCAGCGTCGGGTCGCCGCCGGAGTGCTGTCGGCCGGACACGCGCGCGCCCTGCTGTCCCTCGACGACCCCGCGGCCATGTCGGCCCTCGCCGACCGGGTGGTCGCCGAGGGCTGGTCCGTGCGATCGCTGGAGGAGTTCATCGTGGTGGGCGAAGCCGACGGCCGTGCGCGTCAGCGGACCCCTCGGCCGCGCGGACCGAAGGCGGACTATCCTGATTTAGTTGAACGACTAGAGTCGGCGCTGGAGACACGGGTCCGTATTGCGGGGTCCCGTCGTGGTCGTATCACGGTCGAGTTCGCCGATGCCGCTGATCTCCTGCGCATCGTGGACGCGATCGCACCCGAGTAGCGGTTACCTCTTCGACGGCAGCTGCCGCGCCGCGGTGCGGCGTGCGAACACTCAGCACCCGCGGGCGATGGCGCGCCTGACGAGCACGGCCATCTGCACCCCGAGGTCGCGTCCGTCGGCGGCGAGCGCCTGTGGCACCAATGAGGTTTCGGTCATCCCGGGAGCGACGTTGACCTCTAGGAACCACACCCGCCCGTCGGCGACGATGAGATCCGAGCGCGACCAGTCGCGCAATCCGAGGACCTCATGGGCGCGCAGGGCGACAGCTGCGACATCGGATTCCACGCGCGCCGGGACGTAGAACTGTGTGGTTCCGGCGTTGTAGCGCGCCGCGTAGTCGTAGACACCGCTGTCGGGCACGATCTCGACGGCCGGGAGCGCACTCGGGCCATCAGCGGTGTCGATGACGGCGACCGATACTTCCACCCCGGCGACGTACGTCTCGATCATCGCGACGTCACCGTAGGCGAAGGCGTTGACCATCGCGGCGGGTAGATCCCCCGCAGCATGCACGACGCTGGTCCCGAGCGCGGAACCACCGCGCGCGGGCTTGACCACTGCGGGCAGGCCGACCTCGCGGAGCAGTGCGTCGAGTACCGCTGCGGCACCTAGTTCGCGGAATGTCGAGTGCGGCAACGCAACTGAGGCGGGTGTCGACAGGCCGGCCGCGCGGACCAACGCCTTGGCCACCGGCTTATCGAACGACAGGCGACAGGCATCGGCACTCGAACCCACGAACGGCAGCCCGAGTCCGGTGAGCACATCGCGGATCGCACCGTCCTCACCGGCTGATCCGTGCAGCATCGGCACCACGCAGTCCGGCGGCTCGGCCCGCAGGGTCGGCAGCAGACTCGCGTCGACATCGCATGCGGTGACGTCGATGCCCTGTTCGCGAAGTGCCGCTGCCACCCGGCGTCCCGATCGGATCGACACGTCACGTTCCGGGGACAGCCCGCCGGCGAGCACGACGACGTGCATGACTAGCGCAGGTCCGGTGCGGGTGCCTGCGGTCCGGCGCTGGGTGCACGTAGGCCACCCGTGCCGAAGGTGTCGTGCAGTGCTACCTCAGCCTCGAGAACGCCGGATAGACGGCGCACACCTTCGCGGATGCGATCCGGGTCCGGGTAGCAGTAGGACAGGCGGAGGGAGTCGCTGCCCTGCCCGTCGACGAAGAATCCGGTGCCGGGTACGTACGCCACTAGCGCGGCGACGGCGCGCGGCAACATGGCCTTGGAATCGAGACCGTCGGGCAGAGTGACCCACGAGTAGAAGCCGCCCGCGGGGACTGTCCATCGGGTGCCCGCAGGCATCATCGCGTCGAGTGCGCCGAGCAGGGCATCACGTCGTTCCCGGTAGATCTCGCGAAATACCTTGATCTGGTCGCGCCAGGGTTCGGTGGCGAGGTAGTCCGAGACGACTAGTTGCGTGAGGTTGGACGGGCACAGCAGCGCGGATTCGGCTGCCAACACCAACTTCTCGCGGACTCCGTGCGGTGCGAGAGCCCAGCCGACGCGCAGGCCCGCGGCGATCGTCTTCGAGAAGGAGCCGAGGTAGATGACACCGTCGGCCTCGTCCGCGCGCATCGCGCGCGGCGGTGTCTCGGAATCGAATCCGAGCAGGCCGTAGGGATCGTCCTCAAGAACCAGAATGCCGTGCGATTGTGCGATCGCGACGATCTCCGCTCGCCGTGCCGACCCTTGGGTGACACCTGCGGGGTTGTGGTACGACGGAATCGTGTACAGCATCTTGACCCGCTTGCCCTCGGCTGTTGCGCGTGCGATCGCTGCGCGCAGGGCATCGGGTGACAGCCCCTCGGAATCCATCGCCACATGGACGACGTCGCACTCGTAGGCGCGGAAGACGCCGAGGGCACCGACGTACGACGGCGCTTCCACGAGCACCACGTCACCGGGGTCGCAGAAAATCCGGACGACAAGGTCAAGCGCCATCTGCGATCCCGGCGTGACGACGATGTCGTCGGGATGCGCACTGATGCCCACCTCGCCCATGACCTCGAGGATCTGCTCGCGCAGGGTCGGATCGCCCTGCCCCGACCCGTACTGCAGTGCGACGGCCCCGCGATCGACGAGCACGCGGGTCGCCGTCTGAGCCATCACGTCGCTGGACAGGGCCTGGACGAAGGGCATGCCGCCGGCCAGCGACACGACCTCCGGCCGCGATGCCACGGCGAACAGGGCCCGGATCTCGGAGGCGGTCATCCCGCGGGCGCGGGTCGCATAGGCCTCGACCCAGGGGTCGAGACGGGAGGGCCGGGCGGCATCCATGCGCCTATGCTGCACTAGATGAGCCCAGATGCCGCTCCTGGCCCCGGCCTGCGCACCTCGGGTGGGGCGGCGCGTGCGGTCGGCATGATCCTCGGCCTACTCGTGCTCGGCGCAGCCGCGGGATTCGTCGGCCGCCTGCTCTGGCCGCGCAAGCGGCACGTCTGAGGCGTTCATCCGGTCGCGGGTGCAGCCTCCTCCGGTGCGAAGAAGGCGACGACCGCGTCCGCTACCGCATCGGCTACGACGTCCCTGAACTCGGGCGCCCTCAGCCGCCGCATGTCCTCGGAGCTGTGCGTGTAGCCCAGCTCGAGGCACACCGCGGGCATCCGCGTGGCCCGAAGGACGTCCCAGGTCCGCGGCATCGCCCGGCAGTCCACGAGATCCGTTCGCTCACACACCTGCTGCAGGATCTGTTCTGCCGCGACCCGGCCGGCGAAGGAGTGCGCGCCGCCGAGCGGATCGCCGAAGTAGAACGTCGCAACCCCGCTCGCTCGTGCGCTCGGCCAGGTGTCGATATGCAAAGACACGAGTAGGTCGGCCGCCACGGAGTTGGCGAAGGCCGCCGGTGCGGTGTGCGGCTGCGCCGCGCCCGCGGCCCGGGTGAGGAACACCGCGGTGCCGAGCACGAGCAGGCGCCCTTCGATACGGGCGGCGAGGTCGTCGAGCAGGGTGCGCTCGGGGTCACTGAGGCCGTCCGGCGCGGGGTCGAGGACCACGACCTTGTCCGTCACCCCGCTCCGGCTCTCGGTGTGGGTGAGTCCTTGGCGAAGGTCGTCGACCTCCCGGTCGCCGAGTTGGCGCACCAGCCGATCGAGGGCTCGGAAGGTCTCTGACCCGCAGGTGCCGTCGGGCGTGACCCCGACACCGCGCTGGAAGTCGCGCACAGCCCGGTCGGTCTGCGGCCCGAAGATGCCATCGACGCGGCCGCAGTCGAAGCCCATCCGGCTGAGGTGCCGCTGCAGGTGGGTGACGTCGTCACCGGAGAGCAGATGTCCGGCTGTGTAGACCAGGACCCGGTCGCCTAGGCGCCATCGGGCCTCCTCGAGGCGGCGGAAGGTCTGCCGCCCGACGATGCCGTCGACGGTGAGCCCGCGCTCCTGCTGGAATGCGCGTACGGCGGCATCGAGGGCGGCGTCGAACCGCGCGGCGTCGGGTGATTCGTCGAGCGCGGATGCAGGAATGAAGCCGGCGCGCGCGAGGCGGGACCGGATCTCCGCCACGACCGGACCGGTGTCGCCCATGCGCACCGTCACGCGGTGCCCCTACAGGTACGGTTCAAGATCGCGCAGCAGCGCGGCCTTCGGCTTGGCCCCGACGATGGACTTCACGAGTTCGCCCTTGACGTAGACATTCATCGTCGGGATCGAGGTGATGCCGTACGAAGCCGGAGTCTTCGGGTTCTCATCCACGTTCAGCTTTGCGATCGTGATCTTGGCGGCGTTCTCGGCGGCGATCTCCTCGAGGATCGGGGCGACCATCTTGCACGGCCCGCACCACTCGGCCCAGAAATCCACCAGGACTGGCTGTGCGCTGGCGAGAACATCAGCCGCGAAGGACGAATCGGTCACGGTCTTCGTCGCAACTGCGTCAGCACCCATGTCAAACCTCCTGCATCGTCGGTGGCACCAGCCTACGCTCCGTCTTCGCCCGCAACGTGTGGCTGGCGGCGGACTATTCCTGGGCGGCCAGGAAGCGCTCGGCATCGAGGGCCGCGGCACAGCCGCTCCCCGCGGCCGTGATCGCCTGCCGGTACGTATGGTCCACGAGGTCGCCGCAGGCGAACACGCCGGTCAGGTTGGTCCGGGTGCTATGCGGCTCCACGAGCACGTAACCCTCGGCGTCCATGTCGACCTGGCCGCGGACGAGCTCGGAGCGCGGGTCGTGGCCGATGGCGATGAACACGCCGGTCACGGGGAGGTCGCGCTCGGCACCGGTCTCGGTGTCGACAAGCCGCAGTCCGCTGACCTTGCCGTCGCCGAGTACCTCCTTCACACCGCTGTTCCACGCGAATGTGATCTTGTCGTTGTTCAGCGCCCGTTCAGCCATGATGCGGCTTGCGCGCAGCGAGTCGCGTCGGTGGACGACGGTGACGGAACGGGCGAACCGAGTGAGGAAGGTGGCCTCTTCCATGGCCGAGTCA
>JBILVH010000019.1:0-14052 GCA_044370555.1 Candidatus Nanopelagicales bacterium | reverse complement strand
ACGGTGACGACCGCCCCAACGGGTACGTCGACCGCGCACTCGGTCGGAGTGGCACACCCGTCAACGCTTACCTCGACATCCGCCCCGCTGACCGCGACCACGGCGCTGCGCAGCATCACCGCACGCAGCCCGCCGATGATCTCCAGCCCGGCGGCACCCTCGGGGTTGCCTACAAGTCGGTTGGCCCTACGCAACGCACCGCGGTCGGCGGCGCCCGAGCACGGCACACCCCACGTGACGGCATCGGGTCGACCGAGATCCTGCACGAGCACCGATCCGCAGGCCTCGATGCGCAGCAGGCCCGATGCCGTGGCCGAAGTCGACCCCACTACCGCACCGCAATCACGTCGCGACCTCGAAGCGGATGCGTACACCTGGTGCGAGCGGCGTCGGCGGATCACATGTCGGATCGAAGAGGGCAAGCGCGGTCGTCCCGATCAAGGCCCAACCACCCGGCATCTCAGCGGGGTAGATGCCGGCCATGTCCGCGACGATCGCGACCGACCCAGCGGGCACCGTGGCGCGCGGGGTGGCCAGGCGCGGCAGCCCGCGCAAGTCGGGCGGCAGGCCTGCGAGGTAGGGGAATGCGCGCCCGAAGCCGAGCATGACGACCGTGTAGGTCGCGGCGGCATGCGCGGCCACGACCTCGGCCCGGGTGCGGCCGAAGTGGTCGGCGACCCGGTCGAGGTCGGCTCCGTCGTAGACCACCGGCACGGTGATCTCGCGGTCACGTCGGAACTCGGTCGAGACAAGCGGCACGGTGGACACCCGCGCAAGCACGCGGCCAGGGTCTACATCGCCCGGCACGAGGACGCTTCCCCAACCGGCCCTGCCCCCGAGTGCCCGCACCACCGCGGGCACATATGCCGGCTCGGCAATAGTGAGGAGCACCCCGTGCCCGCCGTACCTCTCGGCACCCACGACCACGTCACCGACGACCGTCGGCGCACTCATGCGAAGGCGACGACCTTCGCGCCGCGATCCGCAAGCCGTGTCCGGACAGCAGCGGCGATGCCCGGGGCTCCGGCGGTGTCACCGTGCACGCAGATGGTGTCGACGACACCCATGAGAGCCACCGCCTGCGCCGCCGCGCGATCGGGGTCGGTGATGACACCACCACTCTCCCGAGGCACGAGCGCACTGCGGCCGATTTCGCCGACGTACTCGCGGTCGGCGAAGCCCTCGCTCACGCAGCGCACTCCGGCGACCCTAGCGGCGGTGACAGCGGCCCCGTGGCTGTGGTGCACCAGTGGCAGGTCGCCGTACGACGCGATCGCGGCGACGAGCGCGGTCGCCTGCTCCTCGTCGATCGCAACCCGGTGATAGAGGGCACCGTGTGGCTTCACATAACGCACCTGGGTGCCGACCGCGCGACAGATGCCGTCCAGAGCACCGATCTGGTAGAGCACATCAGCCTGCAACTGGTCGGGGCTGACCTGCATCGTGCGGCGTCCGAAACCGACCAGGTCGGGGTACGACACTTGCGCTCCGACAGCGACCCCGTGATTGACCGCGGCCGTCACCGTCGCGAGGATGGTCGATGGATCCCCGGCGTGGAACCCGCATGCGACGTTGGCGCTCGTGAGGTGTGGCAGAAGTGCCGCGTCGTCGCCAAGGCGCCAACGGCCGTACGACTCACCCACATCAGCATTCACATCGACGCGCAAACGACCGCCCACCCTTCGGCGGTGGTCGCCCCCGAGGTCTACGGGACGGCCACCAGCCCCATCTCGGCCGCAGACGCTAGTGCACCGTGCTGCGGCAGGACCCGAACGGTATACCCGAAGGCACCCGGATGGTCTAACGACACGGTCCCCTCGAACCGCCAGACACCACCGTGCTCCCCCGCCGCCTTCAGGGCGGTCACGCGAGGCGCCACGATGCAGTCGTCGGAATCGACGCGGCCGTGCACGAGTTCGACCAGCACATCATCGGGCGACAACCCAGCCAACTGCACATGCGCGCGCGCTTGGATCGGCGTCCCGAGCGCTGGCGCATCACCAACCCCGTCGGCCGCCACGTGCTCCACCCGCACCCATGGCCACACAGCCGACACGTGCCGCTTCCACTCCGCGAGGCCGCGGGCCCCCGCCGCCCCGTCCCGCGACAGGCGGCGTGTCGATGCGGCCGCGGGCACGTAGAGCCGTTCTACGTAGTCGCGCACCATGCGGCCCGCAAGCACCTTCGGCCCGAGGCTGCGGAAGTTGTCGCGCAGCATCTCGATCCATCGGTAGGGCAGATCCCACTCCCCGCGGGTGTAGAACGTCGGTGCGACGGACCCCTCGATGAGGTCGTAGAGCGCCGCCGCCTCCAGGTCGTCGCGGCGGTCGGAGTCGTCGACCCCGTCGGCAGTGGGGATCGCCCATCCGTTCGACCCGTCGAACCACTCGTCCCACCACCCGTCCAGGATCGACAGGTTGAGGGCGCCGTTCAGGGCCGCCTTCATCCCGGACGTGCCGCACGCCTCCAGCGGCCGCAGCGGGTTGTTCAACCACACATCGCAGCCTGGGTAGAGCGAGGTCGCCATACCGATGTCGTAGTCGGGGAGGAAGACGATGCGGTGCCGCACGGCTGGATTGTCGGCGAAGCGCACGAGGTCTTGGATCAGTCGCTTGCCGCCGTCGTCCGCCGGATGCGCCTTGCCCGCAACCACTAACTGCACCGGTCGCGTGGGATGCAACAACAGGGCGGTCAAGCGCTCAGGGTCGCGCAACATCAGGGTCAGCCGCTTGTACGACGGCACGCGGCGCGCGAAGCCGATCGTGAGGATGTCCGGGGACAGCACGTCGTCGATCCACCCAAGTTCCACGTCCCCGGCACCGCGGGCCCGCCACGACGTACGCAACCGGGTGCGCACCATCTCGACGAGTCGTTGACGCATCTGTCGCTTGGCGTGCCACAGATCGCCCTCCGGGACGCGCGCGATCGCCTCCCACGCCTCCGGCGTCTCCAGCGCATCGGGGCCGACCTCGCGCAATGCGAGATCGCGGAACTCCCGTGACAGCCATGTCGGCGCATGCACCCCGTTGGTGATGGACGTGATGGGCACGTCATCCGCGTCGAAGCCGCGCCACAGCCCGCCGAACATGCCTCGGCTCACAACCCCGTGCAGGGTGCTGACCCCGTTGGCCCGCTGCGACAGTCGCAATCCCATGACGGCCATGTTGAAGACCTCCGGGTCACCGCCCTCGAAGTCCTCCGCACCTAGTGCGAGGATGCGCTCGACCGGCAGCCCGTCGATCGCGCCGTCGCCGCTGAACGTCTCCTCGATGATGGCGCGCGGGAACCGGTCGATGCCTGCGGGCACTGGCGTGTGCGTAGTGAAAAGCGTGCCTGCACGCGCGAGCTCCACCGCGGAGTCGAGGTCGAGTCCGCCCGCGACAAACTCCCGGATCCGCTCGAGCCCGAGGAATCCCGCGTGTCCCTCGTTGGTGTGGAAGACCTCGGGCGACGGATGACCAGTGAGCGCGCAGTACGCGCGCACCGCGCGCACGCCGCCGATGCCGAGGAGCATCTCCTGGTGCAGACGGTGGTCGACTCCACCGCCGTACAACCGGTCGGTCACATCGCGCTCGGCGGGGGCATTGCCCTCGACGTCGGAGTCGAGCAGCAGCAATGGGACGCGGCCCACCTGCGCGATCCACACTGCCGCCCGCAACGGCCGACCGCCCGGCAGTGTCAGCGCGACATGGACGGGCACTCCCTCACGATCACGCAGCAAGGACAACGGCAGACCGTCGGGGTCGAGCACGGGGTAGGTCTCCTGCTGCCAACCCTCGCGGTTGAGGGACTGCCGGAAGTAGCCGCTGCGGTAGAACAGGCCGACGCCGATGATCGGGACACCTAGGTCGCTAGCGGCCTTGAGGTGGTCGCCGGCGAGGATGCCGAGGCCCCCGGAGTACTGCGGCAGCACGGCCGCGACCCCGAACTCCGGGGAGAAGTAGGCGATGGCTGAGGGGGCGCCGTCGACCTCCTGGCACCACATGGGTCGCGCGAGATAGTCGGCGAGGTCCGCATCGATGCGGTCGACCCATGTGCAGAACCACTCCTCACCGGCAAGGTGCGCGAGACGCTCCGCGCTGACCTCGGCAATCGCCCGTGTGGCGTCACCCCCCACGCGCTGCCACAGCTCGGGGTCCATGGCCTCGAAGAGGTCGCGGGTCTCGGGATGCCAGCACCAGCGCAGGTTCGCTGCGATCCGGTCGAGGGCGGCGAGTCGGGTCGGCAGGGTGGTGCGGACCGTGAATCGGCGGATGGCCTTCATAGCCAGCACCGTATCCGACCCAGCCGCACGATCACGTCACGCTAACCTCACGATCACGGTTCCGTGACGACGGTCGGAGGGGACATGCTGGAGGGAGTCCTCGAGGCCGCGCTCTGGGCTGCCCTGGCCCAGACGTCGCTGCTCATCGGCGCCCTGCTCGTATGGCGGTTCCGCAGTCTGACCAGCCCGCGCACCGTGGGTCTGATCATGGCCTTCGGCGCCGGCGCGGTCATCAGCGCAATCGGCACCGACCTGGTCGCGACGTCGTACGACGAAGCAGGTGCTGCGCCCACCGGACTCGGCATCGCGATCGGCTGTGTGGGCTACTTCCTGATCATCCACCTGCTTGAGCGAAGCGGTGCGTCGGAGAAGCCCGAGCACCCGGTCGAGGTCGCCGCGCAGCAGCACGCGCCAGTGCAGGGGGCGACGCGCACCGAGGCCCGCAACCTCACGGTCGGCATGGTGCTCGACGGCATCCCGGAGTCGGTCGCGATCGGCCTCACCCTGCACACCGCGACGATCGGCGTCTCCGCCGCACTCGCCGGGGCGGTCTTCGTGGCGGGACTGCCCGAGGCGATCGGGGTCGCAGCAGCGCTGCTCGCCGGCGGCTTCGCACTGCGCACGATCCTCGTCCGATTCATCGGCATCATCGTTCTCGGGGCCGTCTTTGGGGCGATCGGCTACCAGGCGCTGGCATCCGCGTCACCCGACCTCATCGCGCTCATCCAGTCGATTGCCGCGGGGGCGCTGATCGTCGTCGTCGTCAACGAGATGGTGCCGATCGCAGTACGCGGCGCCGGTCGCCTTGCCGGTCTCCTTGCCGCGGCCGGCTTCGTCTTTGCCGCTGGAATGGCCTGGATCAGCGCCTGAGCCGGGGCCTAGGCTGGCTACATGGCCGTCGCCCGATTCCCGGTGCTTGACGTCCACCCCACTGTCGCCGCCGGAGCGCGACCGGCCAAGGCCGTCGTCGGCGAGGCCGTGCGCATCGAAGCTACGGCCTTCCGCGAGGGCCACGATGCCCTCGGCGTTGAAGTCGTACTCATACGGCCCGACGGCACCGAGGCCGCGCGCGAACGCATGATGCCTCTCGGCGAGGGACTCGACCGCTGGACCGCGATCGTTCGCGCCGAGGCCGAGGGCGACTGGGCATTCCGCATCGAGACATGGGACGACCCGTGGGCGACCTGGCTACACCGGGCCGCCGTGAAGGTCGCCGCGGGTGTCGACGTCGAACTCGAACTCACCGAGGGTGCGCTGCTCGTGGAGCCCGTCAATGCGGCCGCAGCACACTCCGCCCGGGTGTCCACGCTCCCCCCGCTGACCCGGCTCGCACACCTCACCGCTGATGACATACGCGCGCACTTCGTCGTGCATCCCACGCGCCGGTTCGTGTCGACAACCGACCCCTACCCGCTGCGCGTCGAGCGCCGCCGCGCCCTCGTCGGCGCGTGGTACGAGTTCTTCCCGCGCAGCGAGGCTGCCGCGCCCGACGCACACGGCACCTTCGCCAGTGCCGTGAAGCGATTGCCGGCGATCGCGGCCATGGGCTTCGACGTCGTCTACCTCCCACCGATCCACCCGATCGGGCACACCGGCCGCAAGGGTCGCAACAACACACTCGATGCCCGCAGCGACGACCCCGGGTCGCCGTGGGCGATCGGTGCCGCCGAGGGCGGGCACGACACCGTGCATCCCCAGTTGGGCACGCTCGCCGACTTCGATGCGTTCGTCGCTTCGGCGCGATCGGTCGGCCTCGAGGTCGCCCTCGACCTCGCGCTGCAAGCGAGCCCCGACCACCCGTGGGTTCGCTCGCACCCCGAGTGGTTTACGACGCGGGCCGACGGCACTATCGCCTTCGCCGAGAACCCACCCAAGAAGTACCAGGACATCTACCCGCTGAACTTCGACAACGACCCTGAGGGGTTGTACGCCGAGGTGCTGCGGATCGTGCGGCATTGGATGGCGCACGGCGTACGAATCTTCCGCGTCGACAACCCGCACACCAAGCCGCTGTGGGTCTGGGAGCGACTCTTCGCCGACGTGCACGCAACCGACCCCGACGTGATCTTCCTTGCCGAAGCGTTCACGCGTCCGCCGATGATGCGCGCTCTCGCGGAGGTCGGTTTCCAGCAGTCGTACACCTACTTCACGTGGCGCAACGACCGGGCGGGCCTCGAGGCCTACTTCACCGAGCTCGCCGGGCCCGCAGCGGCCTACATGCGACCCAACGTATTCACGAACACGCCCGACATCCTCACCGAGTACCTCCAGTACGGCGGCCGGGCGGCGTTCGCGATCCGCGCCGTACTGGCCGCGACCCTGTCCCCGACGTGGGGGGTCTACAGCGGCTTCGAGCTCTTCGAGCACGTGGCCGTCCGTCACGGTAGCGAGGAGTATCTCGACTCCGAGAAGTACCAACTGCGGCCGCGGGATTGGCGCACGACCGACACGTTGGCGCCGCTCATCACCCGGCTCAATGAGATCCGGCGCGCGCACGCCGCGCTGCAGGACCTCCGATCGCTGCGTTTCCACGCGTGCGACAACGACGGCGTGATCGCCTTCTCGAAGCGCGATGGTGACGACGTGGTGCTCGTCGTGTGCACCCTCGACCCGATCAGCACTCGCGAGGCGACCGTCTGGTGGGATATGGCAGCACTCGGTCTCGATGACGCCGACACCTTCACGGCGCACGACGAGGTCACCGGCGGCACCTGGCAGTGGGGGCGGGGGACGTATGTCCGACTCGATCCAGGTACGGTCGCGCACATCGTGCATGTGCGATCAAGCCCTGTTCCGGGCGCAGGACCCGCGTGAGCCCGGCCAAGACGCCCTCACCGGTGAAGGTCTCCACAGCCGACCTCGACCGACTCGTCGACGGTGCGCACCACGAACCGCACGCGATCCTCGGTGCGCACCCCAAACGCGACAGCGTCACAGTGCGTGTGCTGCGGCCCTTCGCCGACTCGGTGACCGTGCTGGTCGGCGAGGAGGCCTACCCCTGCGCTCACGAGCACCGCGGGGTGTGGGTGGCCGTCCTTCCGACGAAGAAGGTGGAGTACGCCGGTGCCGCGGTGCACATCGATGACCCTTACCGCTACCTGCCGACGCTAGGCGACCTCGACCTGCACTTGATCGGCGAGGGTCGACACGAGCACCTCTGGAAGGTTCTCGGAGCGCACGTGCGCACGTACGACACGGTCGGCGGTCCCGTGAGCGGCACGTCGTTCGCGGTGTGGGCGCCCAATGCGACCGGCGTTCGCCTCATCGGCGACTTCAACCACTGGGACGGCACCGCCCACCCGATGCGCTCCACGGGTGTGAGCGGCGTGTGGGAGATCTTCGTGCCGGGCGTGGGCGACGGTGCGCACTACAAGTTCGCGGTGCGCGGCAGTGACGGGATCTGGCGGGAGAAGGCCGACCCGCTCGCCTTCGCCACCGAACTTCCCCCGGCGACGGGCTCGCGAGTGTTCACGTCTCAGTACACCTGGGGTGACGACACCTGGCTGGCGGCACGCGCCGGGCGAGACGCATTGACCTCGCCGATGAGCATTTACGAGGTGCACCTCGGTTCGTGGCGGGCGGGGCTCACATACCTCCAGATGGCCGAGGAACTGACGGCGTACGTCGTCGAGCACGGCTTCACGCATGTCGAGTTCATGCCGGTGGCCGCGCATCCGTTCGCCGGGTCGTGGGGATACCAGGTGACGTCGTACTACGCACCCACGCCGCGTTTCGGCTCGCCCGACGACCTGCGCCACCTGATCGACCGACTGCACCAGGCGGGCATCGGCGTGATCGTCGACTGGGTGCCCGCGCACTTCCCGAAGGACGAATGGGCGCTCGCGCGTTTCGACGGGACCCCGCTCTACGAACACGCCGACCCGACGCGGGGCGAACACCCCGACTGGGGCACCTTGGTCTTCGACTTCGGTCGGCGCGAGGTGCGCAACTTCCTCGTCGCGAACGCGCTCTACTGGCTCGAGGAGTTCCACGTCGACGGCCTGCGCGTCGACGCAGTCGCCTCGATGCTCTACCTCGACTACTCGCGCACACCCGGGCAGTGGCGACCGAACCAGTTCGGCGGACGCGAGAACCTCGACGCAGTGGAGTTCCTCCAGGAGTTGAACGCGACTGCGTACCGCCGGGTGCGGGGCATCGTCACGATTGCGGAGGAGTCGACCGCGTGGTCGGGCGTGACCAGACCGACCCATCTGGGCGGCCTCGGCTTCGGGCTGAAGTGGAACATGGGGTGGATGCATGACTCACTGGGCTACATCCAGCACGAGCCGATTCACCGGCAGTACCACCACAACGAGATGACCTTCGCGATGATGTACGCCTATACCGAGAACTTCGTGCTCCCGCTGTCCCACGACGAGGTGGTCCACGGCAAGGGGTCTCTCATCGCGCGCATGCCGGGCGATCGATGGCAGCAGTTGGCGAACCTGCGCGCCTACCTGGCATTCATGTGGGCGCACCCGGGCAAGAAGCTGGTCTTCATGGGTGCCGAGTTCGCTCAGTCGCACGAGTGGCGAGACAACGACGAGCTCGATTGGTGGCTCTTGCAGTACGCCGAGCACTCCGGAGTCCAGCGGGCAGTGCGCGACATGAATGCCGCCTATGCGGCGACCCCGGCGCTGTGGCAGCGCGATTGTGACCCGGGCGGATTTGATTGGATCGACGCGAACGACTCGTCGAACAACATATTCACGTGGCTGCGCTGGGACGACTCCGGCGGCGCGCTCGCGAGCGTCGTGAACCTCTCCCCGGTGCCACGTCTGGGCTACCGGCTCGGACTGCCTGCACCGGGTATGTGGCGCGAGGTGCTGAATACCGACGCCACGGAGTACGGCGGCTCCGGCGTGGGCAACCTCGGCTCGGTGATCGCGGACGTGGGCCCGTGGCACGGCCGCCCGGCGTCGGCTGTGATCACCGTGCCCCCGCTCGCCGCGGTGTGGCTGAGGCACGAGCCCTGACGCTTCGGGGCCTGCCGCGCCCAGTGCGTGCGACCGCTCCCCTAGAGCACCGGCACGCCCACGCGGATCCCGTACTGACCCTGCGTCTCGCTCACGTCCTGCTCGTATCCCAGGACCAGTGTGCCGGATCCAGAACGCACCAGCACGGGTTCGAATGCCTCCGGCCGCCCGGCGAATGATTGCGAGACAGACCAGCGAGATGCCTGCCGACCGATTCGCACGCTCGCGACCACTGCGTCGATCCGATCGAGGCTGGCCCGGAACCTTGCGTAGGTGACCGCGCCCGAACGTCCATCGGGTGAAACGCTCACGACCGGGTACAGTCCCGCACTGCTGCCGGAGATGCTTTGCGGCTGCTCCCACACCAGCGCTCCGTCGCCTGAGCGGCGGCCGATCGCCCCCTGCACGATGAAGGCACTCCGCGGCGCCGCGTACCACCCAGCCATCGCGGTCGAGCCGTCCGGTGTCACGGAGAGTGAGGGTGAACCCCCCACGGTCATCGTGTAGGCGTTAGGTACGACGTCAACAGCGGGAGCCCACACCAGTGCACCGGTTGCCGTGATCCGAGCCGAGGCGCCACGAACAGCAATCCGGCCGGTACCGCCACCGGTCGCGTACCACAGCGCGTCGACGAACCGACCGTCCGCGGACATCGAGACCGAGTAGCTAGAGGCCTCGCGCACTTGCACATCGACCGGCCGCGTTGGCGACCATCGGAGACGACCGCCAGGGAGGGTGAGCGCTCTGGACTGTAGCGCCATCTCCGGAGTCGACCAGATGACCACACCGCGCGAGCCGTCGGCGGACACTGCGACATCCGTGGCGAAACGGGCGTCCTGAGCGAGATTGGACACCCCGAGTTGGCGCGGCGCCGACCATTCGTGGCCGCCCTTGCCAAGGCGCCCGACGCTCGCCTCGACAACCATCTCGGAGCCGACTCGCCTGAGCCACGAGGCCAGTGCCATCGAGCCGTCGGCAGACAGTGCGAGGGAGATCAGGCTGGGTTCACCCTCGGTCGGCGCGGCTACGGTCGTCGTGATCGGCGTCCACGACAGTTCACCGTCCACGATTCGGGCTGAGCGAACGACAACGGCACTGTCGGCTGTCACCCACGACGCGACGACTGTGTCATCACCGGCCGCCGTGACGAACCATGAGGTGCCACGCGCAGGGGCAACCTTGGTCGGACTACCCCACCGCGCAGCACCATCACCCACCACGGCCGCGGCGGCCATCAGTGAACGGTCAGCCGCCCACGTGGCCACAACACCCGATCCGGTGCCAGCGACCTCGTAGAAGGGGGTGTCCGTGGGTGGGAGCGTCGTCCACCGCGACCACTGCAACGGTGCGGGGGCCTGCGTGGCCGCCGACCCAGGAGCTGCGACACCAGTGCCCGAGGCGGTGACACCGAAGAGCGGAAGTGCGAGAGCCGCTGCGAGGCAGATGCGGTGAGTGCGGGTCATGCGCAGACCCTAGAGGCCATGCGTCTGACACGCCAGCACGTGCGCGGACCCGCACACGTGCACTGGGCGAGCCGCCGGACCAGGCGTCAACACCGTCGAGCGGCCTCGGACCTCGGGCACGAGGGCTGCTGACCGGTCTCGATCCACGCAACCTGCACCATGGTGAGGGTCTGATTCACCAGTACTGTGTCGATGTCGCTCGTACACGAGACCGTAGCCTGCGGGGTGTTCGGGCCCGCCGTGAATGCACCAGTCATCGCGACGGTCGTTGTGCCCACACCCATGCGGACGTCGGCCAAGGCCTCTGTGGCACCGTCGACCTTCAGGCGGCAGGACATCACCCCGACCCCAAGTGCCACCTGGGCTCCCGCGGTGTAGGTGGCGATGTAGGACGCGGCCGGCAGCGTGGATGAGGTCAGGGTGACGGTCTCAACCCCGGTGTTCGGGACGCTGACCTCGTCCGGCTCGTCAATGTAGCCCCCGAGTTCCCCACCTCCACCGCCGCCGGAACCTGCGGGGCCCTGAGGTCCCGCAGGACCTCGCACAGCCCATCGCATGACCTTCTCGCCGGCCCGACACTTGCCGTCGCGGAAGATCCGCACGGCACCGGTCTTGCGATCCACGCACGCTGCGATGCTGTCGGTGCGGGGAGCCACGGAGGGCGCCGACGTGTTGGACGCACCTGTCGTGGCCACCGCCACACCTGTCCCGACGACGGCAACGACGACTCCCACAGCCAGAACGTGCGAGATCTTCATGAGTATCCCCTCTCGGCGCGGGCGGCATACCGCGCAGAATCGTGATGCTAGCCCACACCGCGCGTTGATACAGGCCTGTCGCCTATCGCGCCTACCGCATGCTCTCTCTGGACGTCCACCTACGCCTTGACGCGAACAGCGCTGCGCAGCTCATCCTCGGTGAACGGCCCCTCAGCGACGCCGTCGGTGGCGTAGCGATAGAGCGCCACCGAGAAGATCCCGCGCATCGCACTAGCGAAGAGCGCCGCAACCGACCAGATGATGACGCCGATCACCATGAGCGGGACGCCCGCCACGACGAGGCCGTTCAACGTCGAGATGACCCCGAAGACGATGAACACGATGGCCGGGAGCACAGCTACGAGGAAGATCAGGCCGCCGATGCGCACTCCACCCGCCAACTGGGTCCCCCATCGCTGCTTGAACAGGCTCGCGGATCTCTTGATCGCCTCGATCGGCCCGACCCTCTCCAACATGATCATCGGCAGAGCGAAGAAGGTGATCAACTCCCACATGACGCTGGCCATCGCCGCCACGACATTGCGCAGGATCACACCGACGATGCTTCCCTGACCGTCACCGCGGACCAGGCCGATGAGGATGCCCACAACGGTCTGGATGATGGACCACTTCATGAGTGCACCGAACCGTCCGAACGCTGCCCGCAGGCCGTACCCGAGCGATGCATCGCGACCGGCGAGCTCCTCGTCGGCCGCGGCGACCAGGCCCGCGGTGGTGAACGTGACGACCGTGGAGACCCCGAAGAAGCCGAGGATCACCAGGATGATCCCGGGGATGTTCTGGTCGGCGACCAGGAACAACGCGGCCGGGATCCAGAAGATGGCGAGCGGGATGAGGCTCAGTGCAAGCCCCACGAGCGGGAACGCGACCAGGTACTTGTTGCCTTTGATCACCGCCCAGGACTTGCGCGTGACTACCTTGGACTCAGCCCATTTGCCCATGCCCGCTCCCTCGTCGATCCCGTGGCACCCAGCATGCCAGCGCCGACCCGCCTAGACCGGCCGACACACCCCGCTCCCCAACTACGGTCACCATTACGCGCTAGACACGTGCTCACCTCCGTGGTGGGGGTTGGGGGTCTGCGGTGCCTCTGGTGCGGACCGGTGCCCACCGCCTAGCAGCGGGCCCGCGGACTCGCGTCCGTGCGGCGGCACGGATCATCGGTGACGATGGTCAGCTCACCCACCCTGACCAAAGTCAGGGTCTGCTGCTCTACGACCACGTCATGGTCCGCGGAGCACCGGACCTCCACGGGGGCCCCCGCCGATGCCACACCGGAGAGGAATGCGCCGGTGAGTGCAAGTGGTGCCGCTTCCAGGTTGCTTCCCACAACACGCGCACGATTGATCACGTAGTCACCGACGACAACGCCGCAGGTCAGCGTCTCCACACCCGGCCCACTGGGGCTGTATGCCATCGCGCTGAAGTTCAGCACATAGTTGCCCGGAGGCAGATTCTCGGCCGACGCGACGACCGTGGGGTTAGGGTCAAGGCCGACGACCGAGACCGGAGCGGGCTCGAAGGCAAAGGCTGCACTTGGCCCGGCGGGACCGGGCGGCCCGGCCGGACCGCGAGCCCCCGCCACTCCCGCTCCGGCGCGACTCCACCGCACGACCTTCTCGTCGTCGCGGCACTGACCGTTGCGGAAGAGGCGCATGGCACCGCTCCGGCGATCGACGCACGCAGCGATCACCCCCGCTGAATCCGCGCTCCGCGCCGACGGCGATCCGGACTGCTCGGCCGAAGCCGTCGCAATCGCGATGCCGGTTCCGACGAGGGCGACGGCCGCCCCCGCCGCCAAGACGCTCGGAAGCCTCATGCTGATCCCTTCGCCGTTCGATCGGAAGCCGTGCTTCTCGCCACAGTGAAGCGCACGGCGGCGCCGCGATGCAATCCCGCCGGGTTGGCAGCACTTCGAGCCCTACGCCCACACCCAGGTGTAGACCGTCCCCCGACTCCGCTGGCGCCACCAGGTCGCTCCCTACGGCCGAATGCCAATCAGTGGCGCATGATCCACGGGCTTACCCGCGCACGATGTACTCGCGAGCCTCCTGGTACGCGCGGTATCCGCGGATGGCCGGTGCTGTGACGCGCACAGTAACCGCGAGCGGATACGGCCCGTGCGCGGTGACCACGACCCGACTGCCCGGCCCGTAGGTCACCGTGCAGAAGTTGCCGTCACCTGCGGGCACGCGTACGCGCAGCATCGGCGCGCACTCGATCCGCGTTGTGACCTTCGTCCCGACGTTCGTCTCGGGCTTGCCGGGGACTATCGGCGTCGGCTTGTCAGGGACGATCTCGCGCGGCCACCGCGACTTGCCAGGGATCCGCTGATCACCCTTCTGTACCGCGACCGGATCGCGCGAGTGGTTATTGCGCGTCGAGGTCTCCGCCGTAGACGTGCTAACTCGGGCAAGGTTCACCACGCCCTTCAGCGCGGCTGGCAGCACCCGCACCCGCAGCAGGATCGGCGGGGCCTCACGCCCCCCGGGCAGCGCGGCCCCACGTGCGCACTCCACCTGCTGCCCTGCTGGCACGCACGTCCAGCCGCGCCCGTTCGCGGAGACGTA
>JBILVH010000193.1:0-4014 GCA_044370555.1 Candidatus Nanopelagicales bacterium | reverse complement strand
CCAGCGCGGCAACGGGGTCGACAGCGGTGGCATGTGCACCGCCGGTGTCGCCGGGGGGCACCGTTGCAGTCAGTGGCGAGATGCCACCCTGCCGCGCACCTCCCGTCGCTGGGGTGGCCGCGGATGGCAAGGTCGATGCGAATGAAGTCGATGCGGATGAGGCCGATGCGATTGAAGCCGATGCCACGGAGACCGATGTGGTCCAGTCCACCAATGCCGCCACGGCCGCAACACTCACCGGCGCCGACAGGCCGGCCAACTCCTCCCACCGTGCCTCGCCGACACAACTGGATTCCCCAGTAACCACGGGGGTTTCCGGGTCACGAAGCGCGGCTGACGGGGACATGGAGCAACACTACGTTGGGCGTCTGACATCGACCTACCGCGGCAAAGCGGCCTGTGAATGAAATCCGAGTAGCGCAGTTCCTGTGGACGGAGGGTGCCTAACTGAGCGCCCGGATGATTGCCTCCGGCGTCAGTGGCAGTTCTGTCACCCGCACACCTATCGCGCTCGCCAGGGCATTGCAGATCGCGGCACCGGTCGGTCCGGCGGCCGCCTCACCCGCGCCGAGGTACGCCTCGTCGGGGCGGTCGATGACATCGGAGATGACCCGCGGCACTTCGGGGAAGCGCAGGATCGGATAGTCACTCCATGCGGTTGCGGTGACGCGTCCGTCGCGTATCGGAGCCTGTTCGAGAAGCGTCCAACTCATCGCCTGCAGCGCCCCACCCTCGAGCTGGTTGAGGACGCCGTCGCGGCTCGCGACGCGACCGACGTCCGCGACGACGGCGAGCGAACGAACGTCCACGCGCACCTCTGCTGCGATGTCAGCGACAACCGCGCACCACGCACCCGTCCCCTTGTACCGAGCAACACCGATGCCACGAGAAAGTCCGTGCGCGCAGTCTCCGGCGAGTTCCAGAGCGCGCAGCAGGACCTCTCGAGCGCGGGGCTCGCTGAGATATTCCAGCCGCATCGCAGCAGGATCGATGCCCGCGGCAGTCGCGATCTCGTCGATCATGCCCTCGATGGCGACCACGTTCAGGAATGCACCGAGTGACCGGATCGCAGATGTGCGGATCGTGGAGCCGACGACAGTGCTCACCGCGCTGCGCACGGGTACGTCGTAGATCGGCAGCGCATTCCGATCGTTGCCACCGCCGATGCTTGCCGGTGGGTCGGTCGACGGTGGCAGAGGTGCCCCACCCGCGACGTCCGCATGCGCGAGCAGCGAGACCGCTGCAACCATGCCAGGCCGGCACACGTGACCCTCGCCGGCCCCAGACCAGTCCCACGCGACGATCCGAACCGCCATGTCGGTCTCGGCGCTGACCGTGACCGACATGCGTGGACCCATCGGACCGCACGTGAGTTCCTGTGCGCGGTCCCAGGTCACCTGCACCGGGATCCCGGGCAGGTGTCGGGCGACGAGTGCGGCGTCGTACGCCACATCATCGGCACCGTTGTGTCCGTAGCAGCCCGCCCCTTCAACATGCTGCACACGTATGGATTCCGCCGGCCGACCGAATGCCGCGGCAAGTTCATGACGCAGGGGGTGCACGCCCTGGCTGTGCGTCCACACATCAAGTCGATCACCCGCAGCACTCCATCGCGCCACCGCGCACGAGGGCCCGATTGAGGCGTGCGCGATGTTCGGCCGCGTGTACGTCAACTCGACGTGTTTGACACCGTCGGGAAGAGCGGCGTCCGCGACAACGCGGGAGGTATCGAGTCCGACGTCCGCCTCGCGCCGTTGCCAGGTGAGTGCGGCGTCCAGCGCGCGCGCCCCGCGAATCGCGGCGTACTCATGGTCGGCGACGACGGCGACGAACGAGCCGTCGACGACGATGCGCCGGACGTCACCACCGCAGACGTCCTGAATGGTCTGAGTGTCCGGGAGCAGCGGGCGCATGCCTGCCCGCCGGACCACGCGCGCATGGACCTGACCGGGCAGTCGCAGGTCATGGATAAAGGCCGCCCCACCGGTCACTTTGGCCGCCAGATCGCGGCGCGGCCCATCGACCCGGACGGTCGCGTGCGTGCGAGTGACAGCATCCGCCGGTGCATCGCTGGCCGCTAGCACCTCGGTGACACTGCGGCCGAGGTCGCACTGCGCGGCCGCGACGAGATCCAGCGAACCATCCGGTTCCGTGCCCGCAACGCGCAGGAGGGCGCGGGCCGCGAGCAGAAGCGCCGTGCCCGAGTGGGTCATCGACATGGACCCCGCGGTGTAGCCCTCATCGACCGCATCGGTCGAGGGTGGGAGAACGTCGATCATCTCCACCGGCACCCCGAGTTCGGTGGCGACCACTCCTGCAAGTGCCGCGGAGATGCCCTGCC
The DNA here is from genome assembly GCA_044370555.1 of Candidatus Nanopelagicales bacterium. GTDB lineage: Bacteria > Actinomycetota > Actinomycetes > S36-B12 > S36-B12 > CAINMH01. The sequence continues at coordinate 1,673 of JBILVH010000193.1, read as the reverse complement.
CTAAGTCGGCCTTGCCGGTGCGTACGACGATGCGACCCTCCGGGGTGACGGTCAGCCAGTCACCTATTCGATGTGCGGGAGTGAGTGATCCGGCGGGCGCGGGGGCACTCATCGAGCGGCCCGCAGGATCGCGGCGATGATCCGCGCATGGGCACCGCATCGACATAGATGGTCGGCCAACCCTTCGCGGACCCGCTCGTCGGTGAGGTCGGCACCCCACTGGTCGACGAGGTACACCGCACGCATCACGATGCCCGACAGGCAGTAGCCGCACTGTCCGGCCTGCTCATCGATCAACGCACGCTGCACTGCGTGCAGGCCGCCATTCGCCGGTGCGAGTCCTTCGACCGTAGTGACCTCGCCTCGCACATCGCGTACCGCGATCGAGCACGCAGTGTCAGGGCGGCCGTCCAGTAGCACGGTGCATGCACCGCACTCGCCTTCACCGCAGCCGAATCGCGTACCTACCAGGCCGAGGTGATCGCGAAGGACCCACAGGAGCGGCTCGTCGTCAGGGCAGTCCACCTCGCGGGACTCACCGTTGACGCTGAGCGCATGCCGACTCACCTCGGTGTAAGTCCTAGGAGTCGTGCGGCGGTGCCGCCGGTGATCATGGTGCGCTCCGCATCGGTCAGACCCGGTACCGCGTTGATCAGCCCGAGCGGATCCTCCTCGCCCATGTCGTAGGGGAAGTCCGTGCCGAGCACGACGTGATCCGCACCGTGGATGTCCAGGAGGTGCCGGATCATGCGCGGGTCGAATGTCACGGTGTCGACGTACATGCGGCGCAGATATGTCGATGGCGAATCGCTGATGATCGTGCGGCAATCCTCGCGGGCGGCGTGTGCGTGGTCCATGCGGGCCCAGTAGTGCGCGAGATACCCGCCGCCGTGCGCGAGCAGCACCGTCAGGTCAGGGTGGCGCTCCATCACCCCGTCGAAGATCAGATGGCTCGCGGCAACGGTCGTCTCGAGCGGATTGCCGATCACATTGTTGAAGTAGTGGTCGGTGAGTCGGCAGGCATCGCTGAAGCCGTTGGGGTGCAGGAAGACGATCGCGCCAAGTTCGGCGGCGCGAGCGAAGAAAGGTTCGAGGTCGAGTTCGGGATCGGTGAGGTTGCGGCCATTGACGTTGCCATTGATCTGGATCCCCTTGAGGCCAAGATCGCCGACCGCCCGGTCGAGTTCGCGCACCGCCGCGGCGCTGTCCTGCAGCGGGACCGTGCCGAGTCCGACCAGCCGATCGGGTCGGGCGGCGACGAGTGCCGCGATGCCGTCGTTCACACATCGGGCAAGCCGGGCGCCTAGGTCGGCCTCGGCGAAGTAGTAGTACTGGAACGGCGAGGGCGAGACGGCCTGGAGGTCGATGCCCATCCGGTCCATGGCGGCGATTCGGGCGTCAACGTCGGACAGCAGTTGCGCGCGGTCCTGCATCTGCCGACGGTTGACGTCCCGCGTCAGGTCGTTGGCATGGATGTACGCGTGCTCCTGACGCACCGGATCCAGGATGCTTGCCATCTCGGCCGCCTCGGGGTGCACATAGTGGCAATGCAGATCGATGCGCATGGGACCTCCTCGCCCGCGAGTATCTGCGGCTCATGAGGGCGCGGCTATGTCCCCAGCGACAGTGCTCGGGGTGCCGAGTGTCAGTCCGCACCAGGCGCACTACCCCCC
>JBILVH010000018.1:0-14217 GCA_044370555.1 Candidatus Nanopelagicales bacterium | reverse complement strand
TACTGCTGCTGCGCTCGGACGGAATCGACGCTGACGAAGTCGATCTTCTCCCGCACCCCGCAGTCCGGGCAGCACCACGTATCCGGCACTGACGACCACGGCGTGCCCGGCGCGAACCCTTCGCGCCGGTCCCCCTGCGACACGTCGTACGTGTAGGAGCACCCCGGGCAGCGGTACGCGGAAACGCTCAGATCGGCCGGGGTGGCGCTAGTCGTGGCTGTCGTCGAGTTCACACGTGCGTTGTCGGCTGCAACCGGACTCGCGCTCACGAGCTCGGCACGCGCCCGACGCGTGAGGTTGGCGCGGGATGCGTCGCCGCCGTAATGGGCCAGCACACGGCGGTCCATCACTCGCCGCCACAGCGGCGGGACGAGCGCCAAAAGGATCATCCCCGCGTACCCCGTGGGAAGGGCCGGCGCCTGGGCATGGTCGCGCAGAGCCTGGTAGCGGCGCGTGGGGTGCGCGTGATGATCGCTGTGCCGCTGCAGGTGGTAGAGCAGCACATTCGTCGCGATGTGGTTGGAGTTCCAGCTATGCGTGGGGTCGACGCGCTCGTAGCGCTCGAAGCCGGGTTTGCCGACGATCTGGCGCAGCATGCCGTAGTGCTCGAGGTAGTTGACCGCCTCGAGCAGGGTGATCGCGATGACCGCCTGGAGCAGCAGGTACGGCGCGATGCCGGGGCCGAGGGCGAGGATCATGACCGCCCAGAGCGCCCCGGTCATCAGCCACGAGTTGAGGACGTCGTTGCCGATGCGGAAGGGGTGTCGACCGTTGCGGCCGATGCGCCGCGCCTCCAGGCGCCAGGCGTTACGCAGTGAGCCGAGGACCGTGCGGGGCCAGAACGCATAGAACGACTCGCCGAGTCGACTGCTTGCCGGGTCGTCCGGTGTCGCGACCCGCACGTGATGCCCGCGATTGTGCTCGATGTAGAAGTGGCCGTAGCAACTCTGCGCGAGCGCGATCTTCGAAAGCCAGCGCTCGTGCTCCTCCTTCTTGTGCCCGAGTTCATGGGCGGTATTGATACCGAGACCGCCGATGAACCCGACCGTGACTGCCAGGCCGATCGACTCGGCGATAGTGAGACCACCGCGTGCGATGTAGACGAACGCCACGACGAACCCGGCGTACTGAAGCGGTAGGAAGGCGAAGGTGAGCCACCGGTAGTAGGGATCGCTCTCCAGTGCTTCGAGCACCTCGTCGGGCGGGTTGGCGCGATCAAGGCCCCCGATGAGATCGACCAGCGGGACCACGCCCAGGATCACGATGGGCCCGAGCCACAGCCACACCGCGGCGCCGGTCCAGTGGTGCAGCCCGACCGCCGCGAACGGCAGCAGCGGCATGACCAGCGCCATCAGCCACAGATAGCGCTTCGCATCGCGCCAGTCGGCGGGCGGCTCACCGCCGCTGGCCATCGGCGAGGTCTGTCGCGACATGGGGGCTCCTCGCTGGGCGGCTGGCACGGGCAGTTGACAAAAGGGTGCCAGATGTAAAGTCCACCCGCAAGGGTCGCGCGCGGCGAAGCCTCCACTGCGCCCCTAGGCTCGCGCGTGTGTCGACCCACTTCCGCTCCTGCACCTTGTGTGAGGCGTCCTGCGGATTGGAGATCACGGTCGAGTCGGGCCGGATCACGGGCATCCGGGGTGACCGCCTTGATCCGATGAGTGCGGGCTACGTGTGCCCGAAGGGGATCGCCCTGCAAGACGTCGTGAACGATCCCGATCGCCTGCGTCGACCGGTTCGCCGGACTCCCGACGGCTGGCAGGAGATGGCGTGGGACGAGGCCTTCGACTACGTCGCGACCCGACTTCTCGACGTACGTCGCAGGCACGGGGATGACTCGGTCGGCATGTACCTCGGCAACCCGATCACGCACGGGTGGGGTCCGATCATCGTCATCCCGATGCTGCTCGCCGCCCTTGGCACCAAGCACCGCTACTCCGCGGCGAGCGTCGACCAGCAGCCGCAACACCTGCTGTCCTACCTGCTCTTCGGCTCACCGCTGCTGCTGCCGATCCCCGACATCGATCGCGCCGACCATCTGATCGTTGTGGGCGGCAACCCCCTCGCCTCGAACGGCAGCATCATGACCGCGCCGAATATCCGCCAGCGCCTCGAGCGCCTGCGGGCGCGCGGTGGCCGTCTCGTCGTCGTGGATCCGCGCCGCACAGAGACCGCAGCCATCGCCGATGAGCACGTCTTCATCAGGCCCGGGACCGACATCTTCCTCCTCGCCGCTATGGCCCGCGTGATCTTCGAGGAGGGGCTCGCCCGCCCCGGCCGCGCGGCGACGTTCGTGGATGGGTTGCCAGCCGTGCGGCGGATGGTCGAAGCGTTCACCCCCGAACTCGCCGAGCAGCGGACCGGTGTGCCCGCGGAGACGATCCGTCGACTCGCACGCGACTTCGCAGCCGCGCGCACCGGTGCGATGTATGCGCGGCTCGGCATCTGCCAGACGGTGTACGGCACGAGCGCGTACTGGCTCGTGCACGTGCTCAACATCATCACCGGACGGCTCGACGAGACCGGCGGCTGGATGCTTGCGCGACCGGCATTCGACCTGCCGAGGATTGGTGCAGTGACCACCGACCTCATCGGCTACGACCGCTGGCGTTCGCGCGTGCGCGGGATCCCGGAATTCGCCGCGGAGTTCCCGACGGTGACGCTCGCCGACGAGATCCTCACTCCCGGCCGCGGTCAGGTGCGCGCGATGATCCTGGTCGCGGGCAATCCCGTGCTGTCGGTGCCCGACGGTCGACGTATGGACGCCGCACTCGAGGACCTCGAATTCTGCGTATCCGTCGACTTCTACCTCAACGAGTCGAACCGTCACGCCGACGTGATCCTGCCCCCGCAGACAACCCTGGAGCGCGACGAGTTCGATCTGGTCTTCCCGGCGGTGAGCGTGCGCAATCACGTGCGTTGGGGCGAGCGCGTCATCGACCCAGGACCGGACACGCGCAGCGATGCCCAGATCCTGCTCGAACTCCTGTGGCGGATCGAGGCAGAGCGGTCCGGTGTGCGTGCGGCGCGGATGAAGCACGCGGTGCGCACGCGACTGCTGCCCAAGGGACTTGTCGACCTCGCCCTGCGGATCGGGCCGTACGGCGTTCGTCGCGGAAAGGCCGCTTTGAGCGTGCGCACCCTGCGTCGGCACCCGCACGGGATCGATCTCGGCCCGCTCACCTCGACGATGCCCGCCCGCCTCATGACCAAGGGCAAGCGCATTCGGCTCGATCACCCGGTCGTGACGGCCGACTGGCCTCGCGTGGTGGCCGCGCTCGCCGAATCCGCAACGACTCCAGCGGACGGTCGCGACCTGCTGCTCATCGGCCGCCGCCACCTTCGCAGCAACAACTCGTGGATGCACAACAGTTCGCGCCTGCTCGGGGGGTCGAACCGCTGCACCGTCCTGCTGCACCCGATCGATGCTGAGCAGCGCGGCATCCATGACGGATCCTCGGTGACGATCACGTCGCGAGTCGGGTCAATCAACGCACTCGCGCAGGTCAGCGAAGGCGTGATGCCGGGTGTCGTATGCATGCCTCACGGCTGGGGTCATGGTCGAGCGGGGGTCGGGTGGACCACGGCCGCGCGGACGGAGGGCGAGAGCGTCAACGACATCACCGATACGGACCGCTACGACCCGCTGAGCGGCAACGCGGCGGTCACCGCCCTGCCCGTGCGGATCAGCGCTGGAGCATAATCGCCGACGTCGCGGTGGGCTGAGGGAACGAGGGCACGATGAGCGGGCGCGAGGTCTTCCTCGTCGGCGGTGTGCGTACTCCCGTGGGGCGGTACGGCGGTGCACTCGCCGGTGTGCGTCCCGATGACCTAGCAGCCCAGGTCATCGCCGCCGCGGTGGAACGGACGGGCCTGCCCGGTGCCCACGTCGACGAAGTGGTCCTTGGTGCCAGTAACCAGGCGGGGGAGGACAACCGCAACATCGCGCGGATGGCAACCTTGCTGGCGGGACTGCCCGAGACGGTGCCGGCGTACACCGTCAACCGGCTGTGCGCCTCGGGGCTGCAGGCGATCATGTCGGCCGCCCACCAGGTGCGCTCCGGCGAGGCTGATGTGATCGTCGCGGGCGGCGTCGAGTCGATGACCCGTGCACCGTGGGTGATGGCGAAGCCGGGGGCCGCATGGGCCAAGCCGGGGGAAGTCGTCGACTCGGCTCTCGGCTGGCGCTTCGTCAATCCGCGGATGCGCGAACTCGACGGGGGTGACGCGACGCTGTCCCTCGGGCTGTGCACGGAGAAGCTCGCCCGCCTCGGTGGCATCACGCGAGCGGACTCCGACGAGTTCGCGCTGCGGTCACAGCAGCTCGCCGCCGCGGCCTGGGCAAACGGCGTGTTCGACGCATCCGTCCTGCCCGTCGCGACCGCCAAAGCAGGCGTGGTGACGGTGGACGAGACGGTCCGGCCCGACACGACGCGGGAGGGTCTCGCGGCCCTCGCGCCCTCGTTCATCCCGGACGGAGTCGTGACGGCGGGCAATGCGTCACCGCTGTCGGACGGCGCTTCGGCGGTGGTCGTCGCCTCGGGGGAGGCGCTCGCCCGGTGGGGTCTGACCCCGCGGGTCCGCATCGTCGCGAGCGCGACCGCCGGAGTCTCCCCGAGCCTGTTCGGGCTCGGGCCGGTGCCGGCCACCGAGCGACTGCTCGAACGCAGCGGCCGGTCGCTGGCAGACATCGGCGCCGTGGAGATCAACGAGGCGTTCGCCGCCCAGGTCATCGCCTGCGAGCGTGCGCTGCGGCTCGATCGCGAGGTGCTCAACGGGTTCGGCGGCGCCATCGCGCTCGGACATCCCCTCGGGTCGAGCGGCACCCGTATCACGCTCACCCTCCTCGACCGCCTCGAGCGGGGCGACCTGGAATCCGGGATCGCCTCCCTGTGCATCGGGGTCGGCCAGGGCGCAGCGCTGCTCGTCGAGCGGGTCTAGCGTCCCCGGTTCTTCCCGACCTGCATCCCAGCGGCATCCCAGCGGCATCCCAGGGGCATCCCGGGGGCCATCGTCAGCGGGCCCGACCCGCGATTCCCATCGCTCCCACGATCCCATCGCTCCCACGACATGTCCGTCCGCATGGATTTCGCCCCTGGTGGTAGAAAGTGGAGGGAAATGGAGTAATGTGGCGCAATCGGGTGGCTAGGGGAGTCACCGGGGTCGTGCGGGAGCTGTGAGGAGGTGGTGCGGTCATGTTGCTGGGCACGCACACCCCGCGCCTCGACGAGAAGGGCCGACTGGTGCTGCCCGCCCGGTTCCGGGACGACCTCGCGGCCGGCGTCGTCCTCACGAAGGGGCAGGACCGCTCCGTCGTGGTCTGGCCGCAGGCGGAGTTCACGGCCTACGCCGGGCGACTCTCCGACGCATCCCGCTCGGACGCCCGGGTGCGGGCCTTCCTCCGGGTCCTCTTCTCCAGCGCGTGCGACGAAATCCCCGACCGGCAGGGCCGCGTCAGCGTGCCGCCCGCGCTGCGGACCTACGCCGGCCTTGACCGAGAGGTCGTGGTCGTCGGCAACGGGACCACCTGCGAGATCTGGGCCCCGGAGGCCTGGTCGGAGTACCTAGGCGCACAGGAAACGGCCTACTCGGATCTGTCGGAGGAGGTGATCCCCGGCATGTAGCGCATCGTCCGATGAGGTCTCCTCCCGCGATAGTCCGCGGCGCACTTCCCCGGTGCCGCACCTGGTCCGGGCGGGGACCTGGCCGGACGAAGCACCCGCACCCCGCGCCCGATGACCGACCACGAATGTCAGTACTAGTACCGCGAAGGGATCCCGATGACCACCCTGCTCGACCAGCCCGATACGTCCACCCGTACTGAGCGGGTGGGTCGGGTGAAGTCCGCGGCCCTGGCTGTGGGCGCGGGACTGGCGACGGGGCTCGTGGTCGGGTTCGCGGTAGCGATCGCGGGGCGTTGGGCCTAAGCGATGTCCGCACTCCATGAGCCGGTGCTGCGCGATCGCGTCCTGACGCTGCTCGCCCCGGCGCTCGTCGACGGCGCCATCCTGGTCGACGCGACCGTCGGCCTCGGCGGCCACGCACACGCAGCCCTCCAGCGGTTTCCGGGTCTGCGGGTGATCGGCCTCGACCGCGACCCCGACGCCCTGCGGCACTCAACGGAGCGGCTCGCCGAGTACGCCGATCGCGTGACCCTCGTCCACGCGATCTACGACGAGTTGCCCGAGGTGCTGCATCGCCTCGGTGTTCCCGACGTGCAGGGGATCCTCTTCGACCTAGGCGTGTCGTCCATGCAACTCGACACCGTGGCGCGCGGTTTCGCGTACCGGACCGATGCGCCCCTCGACATGCGTATGGACCCGGCGCTGCAGACCAGTGCCGCCGACGTGATCAACTCCTACCCGCCGGGTGAATTGGTCAGGATCCTGCGCGAGTACGGCGAGGAGCGCTATGCCCGGCGCATCGTCGAACGCGTGGTGCGGGAGCGGGCGGCCACACCCTTCACGCACAGTGCGCGACTTGTAGATCTCATCCGCGACGCGATTCCTGCCGCTGCCCGTCGCGAGGGTGGGAATCCGGCCAAGCGCACCTTCCAGGCGCTGCGGATCGAGGTCAACGGCGAGCTCGATGCGCTCCGACGCGCGATTCCGTCGGCACTTGGTGTGCTCAGCGTCGGCGGCCGCATCGTCGTGATGTCGTACCAATCGCTCGAGGACCGGATCGTCAAGGCGGAGTTCACCGCGGCGAGCACCGCCGACGTGCCCGCCGGACTGCCGGTGATCCCCGAAGACCGCGAGCCGTGGCTGCGCCTGATCACCCGCGGCGCGGTCAAGGCCGACGAGGCGGAGGTCGAGCGCAATCCGCGGGCGGCCTCGGTGCGTGTTCGCTGCGCCGAGGTCGTGCGGGAACGGAGGGCGGCGTGACGCTGCTCGACGCACCGCGTCCGCGGACCGCCGACCGAAGTGCCGAGCGCACCGCTGACCTGCGGCCGGCCGAGCGCCGCCGCGCCGACCGGGACCGTGCGCGGCGGACGGCGGAACGCGACGCCCGTCGCGCACGCCGCCGCGGGGGTGAGGCCCGCGCCACCCCGGAGCATCGCCGCACCGCGCAGCGTGGCGGTACGCCATCACGGCGCACCGGGACGCGCACGTCCCGGACTCGTCCAGCCGCACGTGCCGCCCAGCACCCCCCGCGGGCGGTGCGCCAACGTATCGGCACCAGTGTCTTCGTCGGCCTCATGGGCGCCGTGCTGCTTATCGGACTCCTGGTGATGCTGCTGGTCAACACCTCGCTGGCGCAGGGGGCGTTCCGCGTGAGCGAGTTGACGCGTCAGGCGGCTGAACTGTCGCAGCAGGAGCAGCAACTCGCCGGTGCGCTGGCGGTCGAGGCGAACCCCGCGCGGCTCGAGGAGCGTGCTCGCGCCCTCGGGATGGTCCCGCAGGACGTCCCCGCATTCCTTCGGTTGTCCGACGGGACGATCCTTGGGACGCCGACGCCGCAGCGCGCACCCGAGGTCGTCAGCGTGCCCCCCGCCACCGTGACCGGTGATTCGGCGAGCGCTGATCCCACCGTCACCGGTGATGCGGCGGGGACCGACACATCCGCACCGGCCGACCTCGCATCGCAGACCGGTACCTCCGGGACCGGCCTGCTCGCCGATCGTGCGGGCACGGGCGCTTCCGCGGACACCGACTCCACGGCCGCAACGCCGGCCGCAACGTCGGCCTCCGGAGATCAGCTATCACCCGGCCAACCAGGTGCCGCCGACCCGTCGCGCTCCACCTGGATGCCGTGGACCGAGCAGGGCATCGCGCCGTGAGCCTGCGGACCCCACCGCGACCCCCGCGACCATCGCGTCCGACCCGCCCGAGTGCGCCGGGGCGGACCTCCCGCCGCACAACCTCGGATCACGCAGTCGCGGGTCACGGGTCGCCGCGCGGCTACGTCGACATGACGGGGATCGATGACGACTACGGCACCGCTCGTCGGAAGTCTCGGAGCGGGCGCGGGGCGGGCGCGGGGCGGACCATGACCCGGCCCCGACCGCCCCGACCGCCGCGACCCCCGCGCCGCAACGCCGTCCTGAGCCTCGCGAGCCCACGCAAGCGGACCGCCGTGATGCTCGTGCTCACCCTTGCCGCACTGTCGATCTTCGCCGCGCGACTCGTCGACCTGCAGGTGATCCGCGGTGAGGTGCTGGCGGCGAAGGCGATGGATCAGCGGCTGCGAACGACGGAACTGCTCGCGCCGCGCGGCGCGATCATCGATGTGAAGGGCATCCCGCTCGCCGTGACGGTCGAGGCGCGCAACATCACGGCCGATCAGACGCTCATCGCCGATCCGGCCGCAACCGCCGCGGCACTCGGCGCCGAACTCGGTCAGGATCCAGCGGTGATCGCGGAGCGGCTCACGGGGGACCGCCGGTTCGTATACGTCGCGAAGGACATCACCCCGGAGACCTGGAAGCGCATCGAGGCGCTGAACCTCGTCGGCATCTACAGCGAGGAGGTTGATACGCGCACCTACCCCGATGCCGACCTCGCGGGCAATGTGATCGGGTTCGTCGGCGCCGAGGGCACGGGTCTAGCGGGGCTGGAGTACGCCCTGCAGGACCAACTCGCCGGCACCAACGGCAATCTGACGTACGAGCGCGGCGCAGCCGGCCCGGCGATTCCCAACGGTGAGGGGAGTCGCACCGATCCGGTCGCCGGTGCGACTGTGCGCCTGACGATCGACCGGGATGTGCAGTACGTCGCCCAGCGGGTGCTCGCGGATGCCGTGGCTGCGGCGGGCGCGGAGAGCGGCACGGTCATCGCACTCGATCCGCGTACCGGTGCGGTCATCGCGATGGCGACCGTGCCCACCGTGAACCCGAACGACCCGGGTGCATCGGCGGAGGTCGACCGTGGCAACCGCGCCATCACGTCGGCGTACGAGCCGGGATCGACGAGCAAGATCATGACGCTGGCAGCGGTGATCGAGGAGGGCGTCAGCGACCCCGACGAGAAGTTCACCATCCCGCCGACCTTGCCGCGCGCGGGCAAGGAGTTCCATGACAACGAGGAGCACGGCACGATCCGCCGGACCTTGACGCAGGTCCTCGCCGAGTCCAGCAACATCGGCACGATCCTCGCGGCGGAGAAGCTGTCCGCTCCGACGGTGCTGTACGACTACCTGCGCAAGTTCGGGGTCGGGACCCCCACCGGGATCGATCTGCCGGGGGAGAGCGCGGGCATGCTGCCGGCACCCGAGGACTGGTCGGGCACGACGTTCCCCACCCTCGCCTTCGGTCAAGGGCTCGCGTTGACGCCGTTGCAGACCGCGATGACCTTCGCGACCATCGCGAACGGCGGGGTCCGGGTGACCCCGAACGTCATCGCCGAACGCATCCTCGCCGATGGGACCGTGATCCCTGCCCCCGCGCCCACCTCGGAACGGGTCGTATCCGAGGAGACCGCGCGGACGGTCACGGCCATGATGGAGGCGGTGGTGTCGAAGCGCGGCACCGCACCGCTCGCCGCGATCCCCGGCTACTCGGTCGCGGGCAAGACCGGCACCGCCCAGTACCCCGACCCCGAGTGCGGCTGCTACAACGGGATCGTCCAGGCCTTCGGCGGCTTCGTCCCCGCTGACACCCCGCAGTTGGTCATCTCGGTAAGCATCGTCAAGCCGCAGCGGACGATCTACGGGATCGCCTCATCGGTGTTCCGGCAGGTGGCGGCGTACGCCCTTCAGGCCAAGCAGGTGCCACCCACGTTCCGGGCCGCGGGTGCTGCACCGGATGGGAACTCGTCGCTCCCCGATTCCGCCGCTCCGGCCCGATAGCCTCGCAACCGTGTCCGCACCGCGTCCGACCCCGGTGCCGCGAGCACTCGCGGACCTGATCCCTGCGTCGAACGACGGGCTCGTCACGTGCTCCGGTGACCTGGGTGTGGCAGTGAGCGGCGTCACCCTGGACTCGCGCGATGTGCGCCCTGGCGATGTGTTCTGCGCGTTGTCCGGGCAGCATGCGCACGGCGCGGACTTCGCTGCCGGCGCGGTCGCGGCGGGTGCTGCGGCTCTGCTCACGGACCCGGCTGGTATGGCCGCGTGTCTCGTGGCTGCTGCGGGCACGGAGGTGACCGTCGTCGTCGTCGAGGACCCGCGCGGACTACTCGGGCGGGTGGCGGCCGCGGCATACGGATCGCCCGCGGCGCGCCTGCGTACGGTGGGTGTCACGGGGACCAATGGCAAGACCACGGTGACCTATCTGATCGAGGCCGCGATGCGGGCATCGGGACGGGTCACGGGGCTCATCGGCACGACCGGAACTCACATCGCGACCGATGTCATCCCGTCCGCGCGCACCACGCCCGAGGCCACCGACCTCCACGCGACATTGGCGGTCATGGCTGAACGCGGGGTCGACGTGGTTGCCCTCGAAGTGTCGAGCCATTCGCTCGTACTCGGCCGGGTCGACGGTCTCGTCGTCGACGTCGCATGCTTCACGAACCTCACTCCGGATCACCTCGATTTCCACGGCGACATGGAGTCGTACTTCGCAGCGAAAGCGTCGTTGTTCACATCCGAGCGGGCGCGGTCGGCCGTGGTGTGTATCGACGATGACTGGGGTCGCCGCCTAGTCGCCCGGTGCGATCTGGATGTGACGACGTACGGATCAACACCGGATGCCGACTGGTGCCTGGTCTCAAGCGTGCGTTCCGGCGGCGGACAGCGGATCTCGGTCGCGAGTCCGACCGGTGTGCGCAACCTCATGGTCGGGCTGGCCGGGCCGTTCAATGCGGTGAACGCGATAGCGGCCGCGGCCTGCGCCGAGCGCATAGGCATCGACGTACCCGAGGATGCGTTCGCGTCCGTCGCGGTGCCGGGGCGCATGGAGTCGGTCGATGCCGGTCAGTCCTTCTTGGTCATCGTCGACTACGCCCATTCACCCGATTCGGTCGCCCGGATCCTCGATGCGCTGCGCGCGCAGACCGACGGCCGCCTGATGGTCGTACTCGGCTGCGGAGGCGACCGGGACCGGGAGAAGCGCCCCGTGATGGGTGAACGCGCCGCGCACCTCGCGGATCTCCTGATCGTCACCGACGACAACCCGCGCAGCGAGGACCCCGAGGCGATTCGCTCGGCCATGATCGCTGGCATACCCGCCCAGCACCGATCACACGTCATCGAGATCGCCGATCGGGCCGAAGCGATCCGCTACGCACTCGTGCACGCGCGATCGGGTGACTGCGTCGCCATCCTCGGTAAGGGGCATGAGACCGGGCAGGAGGTCGCCGGCGTCGTACACCCCTTCGACGATCGAGTCGAAGCCCGCCGGATCCTGGAGGGCCTCGCGGCATGATCCCCCTGAGCCTCATCGACGTGGCCACTATGTGCGACGGCGCACTGGCCGACATCGTCGACCCCGCAGCGCAGGTCAGCGTCGTCGTAGCCGACTCGCGCGATGCCGTGCCCGGTGCGCTGTTCGTAGCCATCCCGGGCGCACGGGTGGATGGCCACGACTTCGCCCCCCAGGCCGTGGCCGCGGGTGCAGTCGGGGTACTCGGCGGTCGGCCGACCGGCTATCCGACGGTCGTCGTCGACGACCCCGTTGCCGGCCTGGGCCGCCTAGCCGCCGCCGCCCTGCAGCGGCTAGACGGCACGACCGTCGTGGGGGTCACGGGGTCGAGCGGGAAGACCAGCACGAAGGACCTCATCGCCCAGGTCGTGGATCCGCCTGTGGTGTCACCCGCGGGGTCGTACAACACCGAGGTCGGGCTGCCGCTCACCGTGCTGCGCGCCGACCAGGGAACGCGGGTGCTCGTCCTCGAGATGGGGATGCGCGGGATGGGTCATATCCGCACGCTCACACGTATCGCACCACCGGACATAAGCGTCGTGACGAATGTCGGGAGCGCCCATATCGAGCTGCTCGGAACGCGCGACAACATCGCCCTTGCCAAGGGTGAGATCGTCGAGGCGCTGCGGCCTGACGGGGTCGCCATCTTGAATGCCGATGATCACCGGGTGCTGGGTATGCGGTCGCGCACTGCAGCGCGCGCAGTCACCTACGGAGTGGACCCGGCGGCCGATGTGCGCGCGGTGGACGTCGGTCTCGATGCGCAGGCGCGCCCGTACTTCACGCTGCAGGCCGCTGGTGCGGCGGCCCCGGTACGGCTGGCATTGCACGGTGCGCACATGGTCCATAACGCCCTGGCTGCGGCGGCCGTAGCGCTGACGATGGGGGTCGACATCGCGGTGGTCGCCGAGCGTCTCGGGGCGGCCACCCCGCGGAGCAAGTGGCGGATGGACGTCACCGAGTGCACAGATGGCACGATCGTTATCAACGACGCCTACAACGCCAACCCGGAGTCGACTCGGGCCGGACTCGACGCACTGGTCGGCATGGGTGGCGGACGGCGAACCTGGGCCGTTCTCGGCGAGATGCGCGAACTCGGCGAGTCCGGCCCCGAGGAGCACCGCGCCGTCGGCGCGTACGCCGCACGCATCGGCGTCGACCACGTGGTTGCGGTCGGTGCGGGCGCCGCCCCCGTCGCCGCGGGTGCACAGGTCTCCGGCAGCGCTTCCACGGTCGCGGTCGCGAGCATCACCGCGGCGGTCGATCACCTGTTCCGCAATGTCGAGCCGGGCGATGTGATCCTCGTGAAGGCATCGCGCTCCGTGGGCCTCGATGAGGTCGCGGCGGCACTGCTCGCAAGGGGTGGTGCATGAGGCTCGTGGTCGTAGCCGGCGCCCTCGGCATCATCGTCGCCCTGTTCGGTACCCCGCTGCTCATCGCGTTCCTCCGTCGTCACGGTTACGCCCAGGCGATCAAGGAATCCACGGAGGACGAGCCGTATCCCGCGCACGAGGGCAAGCGCGGCACGCCGTCGATGGGGGGTCTGGCGATCATCGCCGGGGTCCTGGTCTCCTACGTTGGCACCCACCTGCTGTTCTGGCGTCCGCCGACACCGTCCGGGCTGCTCGTGCTCTATCTCCTCTGCGGTCTCGGTGCGGTGGGGATCGCCGATGACTATCTGAAGATCTTCCGTCAGCGCAGCACCGGCCTGCGCGCGCGCACGAAACTGATCGGCCAGGCCTTCGTCGCCTTCAGTTTCGCCTGGCTTGCGGTGCAGTTCCCCGATGCATCCGGTCAGACCCCGGCCTCCACCGCGGTGTCGTTCATCCGCGAGACGCCGCTGGTCCTGCCGACCGTGCTGTTCGTGGTGTGGGCGTGGTTCCTGATCACCGCCACAACGAACGGGGTCAACCTCACCGACGGACTCGACGGCCTGGCCGCGGGCGCGGCCACGATGACGTTCGTCGCGTACATCCTGATCTCCGTGTGGCAGTTCAGCGAGAACTGCGACGTGAGCACGTTGTCGACCTGCTACACGACACCCGACCCATTGGACCTGGCCGTCGTTGCGGCGGGGTGCGCGGGTGCCTGCTTCGGCTTCCTATGGTGGAACACCGCCCCGGCACGCATCTTCATGGGTGACACCGGGTCGCTCGCCCTCGGCGGCGCGATCGCCGGGCTGGCGATCCTGAGTCGCACGGAGTTGCTGCTCGCGCTCCTCGGCGGTCTCTTCATGCTCATCGTGCTGTCGGTCATCGGCCAGGTCGGCTCCTACAAGATCCTGCACCGGCGCATGTTCCGCATGGCCCCGCTCCACCATCACTTCGAGATGAAGGGGTGGCCCGAGATCAACATCGTCGTGCGGTTCTGGATCCTCCAGGGCCTGTTCATCGGTGCGGGGCTCATGCTGTTCTACGGCGAATGGGTCAATGCATGACCCTCGACGGCGAATGGGCTGGTCTCCGGGTGTGCGTCCTCGGCATCGGCGTGGCGGGGCGTTCGGCAGCGCGCGCACTGCTCGCACGCGGGGCCGTCGTCCGGGTCGTCGACAGCGGCGCGGGCGAGCAGCGGGAGCAGGCCGCTGACGAGTTGCGCGCACTCGGGGCGACCGTCGACCTCGGGGTCGGCGACGACCTCGGCGGCCCGGCCGATCTCGTGATCGTGTCACCTGGGTTGCCGCCGGCCGCACCGCTGGTCCGGACTGCCCAGGCGACCGGCGCACCGGTCTGGGGCGAGTTGCAGCTGGCGTGGCGGCTCCGCGGTGGGAATGCCGCGCCATGGCTCTGCGTCACCGGTACCAACGGCAAGACCACGACGACCCTGATGCTCGAGTCGATGCTGCGGGCATCCGGTGCGCGCACCCTGGCCGTCGGCAATATCGGCACCCCCATCATCGACGCGGTCGTCCGCGACGA
>JBILVH010000253.1:0-3047 GCA_044370555.1 Candidatus Nanopelagicales bacterium | reverse complement strand
CTGTCCGAGATCGAACGCGGGCAGAAGGAAGCCTCCTCCGAGTTGCTCAACGCGATCTGCGAGGCGATGGACCTCCCGCTGTCGGGTCTGCTCGGCACCGTGAGCGCCCAGCTCGCCGCCCACGAGCGCGGCACCGCCACTGTGGTGCCGATTGCCGCCGCGGCATCGACCGACTCCGCCGCGGCGTGATGTGCGGCTGACCGACTTCTGGGAGCGACTTGACGAGGTGCTCGGGACGGCGTACGCGCGGTCGTGGGCGGCCGATGTCGTCATCACCTCTCTCGGCAGTCGCACCGTGCGCGAGGCACTAGATGACGGCGAGGATGCCCAGGTCGTCTGGCGTGCGGTCTGCGAGGTCATCGAAGTCCCCGGCCATCTGCGTTGACCTATGACTGATCTCGATCCGCATCCGGCCCAGTCCTACGACGAGGCCCTCGTCACCTACCGCGATGTCCAGCGCCGCACCGTCTGGACGCTCTCGCTGTCGCAGATGCTCGGCGGCGTGGCCGTCGCCGGCGCGGTCGCTGCCGGCGGGCTGATCGCCGCGGGTGTGAGCGGTTCCGAGGCATTCGCCGGACTCGCCCAGACCTTCGGTGTGCTCGGCGCCGCGCTCTTCGCTCTGCCGCTCGCCCGTCTCGCCCTCACCCGCGGCCGGCGCGTATCCCTGGCAACGGGCTACGTGCTCGGAGCTCTCGGAGCGGCACTCGTCGTCCTCGGCGCGGTGACGCGAGTGCTCGCGCTGGTCCTGATCGGCTGCCTGCTCGTCGGCGTCGCGACGGCGACCGGGTTCCAGGCCCGCTACGCGGCCACCGATCTCGCCCCCGCGGACCGGCGCGGCCGTGCCCTGTCGTACGTCGTGTGGGCCACCACCATCGGGTCCGTGATCGGCCCGAACCTGCTCGGCATATCGGGCAATCTGGGGCTCGCGCTCGGGCTACCGCAACTAGCGGGTCCGTACGTCGTCGCGATCGTCGCGCTGGGGCTCGCGGCAACGGTCCTGCTGTTGAATCTGCGGCCCGACCCGTATCTGCTCTCGCGTCGCCTGCAGCGCGTGGCACAGGGTGTGGACCGGGCGCAGTTCGGCCCGACTCCGCGACTGCGGGACGGGCTCGTCCACCTTCGGCAACACCCCGTCGCGATCCTCGGCGTCGCCACGATCGCCGTGGGCCACGTGGCGATGGTGATGGTGATGGTGATGACCCCGATCCACATGGCCCACGTCGATGTCCAGTTGCAGTTGATCGGCCTGGTCATCAGCGTGCACGTCGCCGGGATGTACGCCCTGTCGCCGATCGTCGGGTACGCCGTCGACCGCATCGGGCGGATCCCGGTGATCGTGGTGGGGATCGGCATTCTCGCCGTGGCCTGCGCGGTCAGTGCCGTGGCGGCAGCAGACGATGTCGTCGTACTCGGCATCGGCCTGTTCCTGCTGGGCCTGGGGTGGTCGTGCACGCTCATCGCCGGGTCGACACTTGTGACCGATGCCGTGGGGGAGGACGAGCGCCCGTCGGTCCAGGGGCTATCGGACCTGGTCATGAACGCCGCGGGTGCGGTCGGCGGGGCCGTGGCCGGGCTGGTCGTCTACTTCACGTCGTACTCGGTCCTGTGCGCGGTCGCGATGGTCCCGGTGGTCGGCCTCCTGATCGCCGTCGCCATCCCGGCGTGTCGCCGCCATTCGAACACACGTTCTAGATAGTCTCGGGGTGTCCACAGGGGTCGGGTGAGGGCATAGCCCTCCACAGGGCCCGTGCGGAGCAGAGGTGGTGTCAGACCCCGGTCGTAGCGTCAGCGGGGCACGGACCACCACGACATCGACCCGCGAGGCAGGAGATAGAGCCATGGCAGCAGCAGACAGGGACCGCATGAAGGTCGTCTCCGACCGGGAGAAGGGCTTCAGCGACCGCGAGAAGGCCCTCGAGACCGCGCTGGCGCAGATCGAGCGGCAGTTCGGCAAGGGCTCGGTCATGCGGCTCGGCGAGGAGGGCCGTCCCCCGGTCGACGTCATTCCGACCGGCGCGATCGCCCTCGATGTCGCGCTCGGCATCGGCGGGCTACCGCGCGGACGCATCGTGGAGATCTACGGTCCGGAGTCCAGCGGCAAGACGACCGTCGCGTTGCACGCCATCGCCAACGTCCAGCGGGCCGGCGGCATCGCTGCCTTCATCGACGCCGAGCACGCCCTCGACCCCGACTACGCCTCCAAGCTCGGCGTCGATCTCGACGCGCTCTACGTCTCCCAGCCCGACACCGGTGAGCAGGCACTCGAGATCGCCGACACGCTCGTCCGCTCGGGCGCGATCGACATCATCGTCATCGACTCCGTCGCCGCACTCGTCCCGCGCGCCGAGATCGAAGGCGAGATGGGTGACAGCCACGTCGGCCTCCAGGCCCGGCTGATGAGCCAGGCGCTGCGCAAGATGGCCGGCGCCCTCAGTCAGACTGGCACGACCGCCATCTTCATCAACCAGCTGCGCGAGAAGATCGGCGTGATGTTCGGGTCGCCGGAGACCACGACCGGCGGCAAGGCGTTGAAGTTCTACGCCTCCGTACGCCTCGACGTCCGCCGTATCGAGACCCTCAAGGGCGGCACCGAGGCAGTCGGCAACCGCACCCGCGTGAAGGTCGTCAAGAACAAGATGGCGCCGCCGTTCAAGCAGGCCGAGTTCGACATCCTCTACGGCGAGGGCATCTCCCGCGAAGGTGGCCTGATCGACCTCGGCGTCGACGTCGGCATCGTGAAGAAGTCCGGCGCCTGGTACACCTACGAGGGCGACCAACTCGGGCAGGGCAAGGAGAACGCCCGCGCCTTCCTCCGCGACAACCCGGACCTCACCAACGAGATCGAGCGGCGAATCAAGGAGTCACTCGGTATCGGCCAGCGAGCCGAGTCCGACGCGGCGGCGGCAGCCGGCGGTGCAGGGGCGTCGGCGGCACCCATCGACCTGTGACCGACAACGGGGACCCGCGCGTCCTCGCGCGCGCGATCGTGCTGCGTCGTTTGAGTGCGGCCGCGCGCTCGAGGGCAGACCTCGCGGCCGCACTGTCCC
>JBILVH010000017.1:0-14329 GCA_044370555.1 Candidatus Nanopelagicales bacterium | reverse complement strand
GATCCACTGTGCCCACGGTGCCTGACTACCGGTCAACTGCACGACGAGCGTGGGCAGGAAGAGCAGGCTGGAGGAGAAGATGACCGGAATGACACCCGCCATGTTGACCTTGAGCGGGATATAGGTGGACGTACCGCCGTACATCCGCCGACCGACCATCCGCTTGGCGTATTGCACCGGGATGCGGCGCTGACCCTGCTCGACGAAGACCACCAGGCAGATGATGACGAGTGCCGTGAGTACGGTGAGCGAGAAGATCAGCGTGCCGCGACTGCCGAACACTGAGGCGAACTGGCTCGGGATCGTCGCGATGATCGACGCGAAGATCAGCAGCGACATCCCGTTGCCGACGCCGCGTTCAGTGATCAACTCACCGAACCACATGACCACGGCCGTGCCGGCGGTCATGGCCGTCACCATGAGCAGGATGAACCAGATGTTCTGATTGGGGATGAGCTCCTCGGGGCAGCCCTGGAACAACTGGCCGGGGGTGCGGGCGAGCGTCAGGATCGCCGTGGACTGCAGGATTGCCAGGCCGATCGTCAGATAGCGCGTGTACTGCGTCATCTTGGCCTGGCCGGACTGCCCCTCCTTCTTGAGCATCTCCAGCCGCGGGATGACGACGGTGAGCAGCTGGATGATGATGCTCGCGGTGATGTAGGGCATGATGCCGAGCGCGAAGATCGACAACTGCAGGAGCGCGCCGCCCGAGAAGAGATTGACCAGGGCGTAGATCGAGTTGTCCTGGACCAGGTCGATACACCGCTGGATCGCGGAGTAGTCGACGCCGGGTGTGGGGACTACCGAACCGAGGCGGAAGATCGCGAGGATCCCGAGGGTGAACAGGATCTTCTTCCGCAGATCGGGCGTGCGAAATGCCGCTCCGAATGCGCTCAGATGCACTGTGTCCCTCCTGGTCTTCCTTGGTCAATCCGGGCTACAGGTCAGCCTCAGGCTGACTGCACCGAACCGCCTGCGGCCTCGATCTTCGCACGGGCCGAGTCGGAAAAGGCATTCGCGGTCACGGTCACGGCCACTCCGATGTCACCGCGGCCGAGGACCTTGACCGGCTTCCCCTTCCGCACCGCACCCGCTGCAACGAGGTCTGCGACACCGATGTTCCCGCCCTCCGGGAACAAGGCGGCGATGGTCGCCACATTGACGACCTGGTACTCGACCTTGAACGGCGCTGTGAAGCCCTTGAGCTTGGGCAGGCGCATGTGGAGCGGCATCTGGCCGCCCTCGAAGCGGGCCGGGACCTGGTAGCGCGCCTTGGTGCCCTTGGTCCCGCGGCCAGCGGTCTTGCCCTTCGATGCCTCGCCGCGGCCCTTGCGGGTCTTGGGCGTGTGCGCACCCGGAGCGGGGCGCAGGTGGTGTGCCTTGAGCGTCATCAGTCGACCTCCTCCATGTCGACCAGATGCGTCACCGAGGCCACCATGCCACGGATCTCCGGTCGATCTTCCTTGACGACGGTGTCGCCGATCCGCTTCAGTCCCAGGCTCCGCAGGGTGTTCCGCTGGGCGGACGTACCCCCGATACCGGACTTGCGCTGGGTGACCTTGAGTCGGGGCATCACGAACCCCCTGCCGCACGCGCACGAAGCAGGGCCGGCGGAGCCACATCCTCGAGGGGCAGACCGCGTCGCGCAGCGACCGCCTCGGGTCGCTCAAGCAGCTTCAGCGCGGCAACTGTGGCGTGCACGATGTTGATCGCGTTGTCCGAGCCGAGCGACTTCGACAGCACATCGTGGATGCCAGCGCACTCAAGAACGGCGCGGACCGGACCGCCGGCGATGACGCCGGTACCGGGCGATGCCGGACGCAGCAGCACCGTGCCCGCGGCAGCGTGCCCGGTCACCGGATGCGGGATCGTGCCCTGGATCCTCGGCACCTTGAAGAAGTGCTTCTTGGCCTCCTCGACACCCTTGGCGATGGCGGCAGGCACCTCCTTCGCCTTGCCGTAACCGACACCGACCATGCCGTCTCCGTCACCGACGACCACGAGCGCGGTGAACGAGAACCGGCGGCCGCCCTGGACGACCTTGGCGACGCGGTTGATTGTCACAACGCGCTCAAGGTAATTCGACTTCTCCTCGCGAGGAGCGCGCTCACGACGATCGCGCTTCTCGGATCCGCCTGCACCGCCACCGCGGCGGGGGGTCTGCGACACCTGTTCTCCTCGTCCTAGAACTGCAGGCCGCCCTCGCGGGCGCCCTCCGCCAGGGCCGCGACACGGCCGTGATACTGGTTGCCGCCGCGGTCGAACACCACTGCGGAGATTCCTGCGCTGCTCGCACGCTCGGCCACGAGCTTGCCGACCTGGCGGGCCCGCGCCGTCTTGTCACCGTTGAGGCCGCGCACATCGCCTTCCATCGTGGACGCCGAGACCAAGGTGGCGCCGCGCGAGTCGTCGACGACCTGCGCGACGAGGTGCCGCGCCGACCGGGTGACGACAAGACGGGGACGCACTGCGGTACCCGACACCTTCTTGCGGACCCGCAGGTGCCGACGCCGACGACGGGTCGCCGTAGTCGCTGACCGCGAGATCTTCGGGGCGAAGGAGCTCACTTCTTGCCTGCCTTTCCGGCCTTACGACGGATGACTTCGCCCTCGTAGCGAACACCCTTGCCCTTGTAGGGATCCGGCTTGCGAAGCTTGCGGATGTTGGCCGCAACCTCGCCGACCTTCTGCTTGTCGATGCCGAGGACCTTGAACTTCGTCGGCGACTCGACCGCGAAGGAGATGCCATCGGGCGCGGGGACCAGCACCGGGTGGCTGAAGCCGAGGGAGAACTCAAGATCCGAGCCCTTGGCGGCCACGCGGTAGCCGGTGCCGACAATCTCCAGGCTCTTCTCATAGCCGGTGGTCACCCCTTGGACCATGTTGGCCAACAGGGTGCGAGTGAGCCCATGGCGCGCACGACTGTCACGCTCGTCATCGGGTCGCTCGACGAGGAGTGCCCCGTCATCCCCGCGACGGATCGTGATCGGCGAGACGACCGTGTGGGAGAGAGTTCCCTTCGGTCCGCGCACCGTGACCAGATCGCCTTCGATGGTCACGTCGACACCCGTGGGTACTGCAACTGGATTCCGACCAATTCGCGACATGCCGACTCCTACCAGACGTAGGCGAGGACTTCCCCGCCTACACCCTTCTTCGCAGCCTGCCGGTCGGTCAACAGACCGGAGGACGTGGACAGGATCGCGATGCCGAGACCGCCGAGGACCCGGGGCAGGCCGGTGCTCTTCGCGTAGACGCGCAGACCCGGCTTTGAAACTCGACGCAGACCGGCGATCGAGCGCTCGCGGCTCGGGCCGTACTTCAGTTTCAACACGAGGGTCTTCCCGACCTCGGCATCGCTTACCTCGAACGTGGAGATGTAGCCCTCCTGCTTGAGGATCTGCGCGATTCCAGCCTTCATGCGCGAGTGCGGCATGGAGACTTCCTCGTGGTACGCCGAATTCGCGTTGCGCAGACGCGTGAGCATGTCTGCGATCGGATCGGTCATCGTCATGGCCATCGGGCCTTTCTGCCGCGGTTTCCCTCACCGGGACCTACGGGCATCGTGGGATTACCAGCTGCTCTTGGTGACACCGGGTAGTTCGCCTGCGTGCGCCATCTCGCGCACGCAGATTCGGCACAGGCCGAACTTCCGGTAGACCGCGTGCGGGCGGCCGCACCGGTTGCACCGGGTGTAACCGCGCACCTTGAACTTCGGTGCGCGGTTCGCCTTCGCGATCAGTGCCTTTTTCGCCATCAGGACTCCTTGAAGGGGAAGCCGAGAAGACGGAGCAGCGCTCGGCCTTCCTCGTCGTTCGCTGCTGAGGTGACAACCGTGATGTCCATGCCGCGCACCCGATCGATCTTGTCGGGGTCGATCTCAGGGAACATCGCCTGCTCGTTGAGCCCGAAGGTGTAGTTGCCGTGCCCATCGAACTGCTTGGGCGACAGGCCGCGGAAGTCACGGATGCGCGGAAGCGCCACCGAGAGGAGACGGTCGAGGAACTCCCACATCCGGTCACCGCGGAGGGTCACGTGGGCACCGATCGGCATGCCCTCGCGCAACTTGAACTGGGCGATGGACTTCCGCGCCCGCGTCACGACGGGACGCTGCCCGGTGATCTCCGACAGGTCGCGGATCGCACCCTCGATCAACTTGGAGTCGCGGGCAGCCTCGCCCACGCCCATGTTCACGACGACCTTGACGACACCGGGGATCTGCATGACGTTGGCGTAGCCGAACTCCGAGCGCAGCGCTGCCGCGATCTCCTCGCGGTAGCGCGCCTTGAGCCGGGGAACCGCGCGCTCTGTGGTCTGCGTGCTCATTCGAGATCCTTACCGGTGCGCTTCGAGACCCGGATGTTCCGGGTCCCCGTGTAGGTGCTTCCGTCGGGTCGGCGCTTCTCGACCGTCTCCGTCCGGTGTCCGATACGGGTGGGGCGACCGTCCTCCGGGTCGATGATCATCACGTTCGACACGTGGATTGGAGCCTCGGTGGTGATGATGCCGCCGGTCTTCGCACCACGGTTGTTCTGTCCGACTTTGGTGTGCTTCTTGATCCGGTTCACACCCTCCACGATGACCCGCTCGGAGTCCGGGTAGACGTCGATCACCTTGCCGGTCACGCCGCGATCCTTGCCGCTGATGACCTGGACGGTGTCGCCCTTCTTGATGCGTACGCGCGCCATGGCTACAGCACCTCCGGTGCGAGCGAGATGATCTTCATGAACCGCTTCTCGCGCAGTTCACGGCCGACAGGCCCGAAGATGCGGGTGCCGCGCGGTTCCCCGTCGCCCTTAAGGATCACGGCCGCGTTCTCGTCGAACTTGATGTAGGACCCGTCGGGGCGGCGGCGCGACTTGCGGGTGCGGACGACGACAGCCTTGACCACGTCACCCTTCTTGACACCGCCGCCGGGGATGGCGTCCTTCACGGTGGCGACGATGATGTCGCCGATGCTCGCGTAGCGCCGACCGGAGCCACCGAGCACACGGATGCACAGGAGCTCCTTGGCACCGGTGTTGTCGGCGACCCGAAGTCGCGACTCTTGCTGAATCACTTCGCTCTCCTACCGTGCCTACTTGGCCTTCTCGAGGATCTCGACCACTCGCCAGCGCTTCGTCGCCGACAGGGGCCGGGTCTCCATGAGCAGGACGCGATCGCCGACGCCGCAGGCATTCTGCTCGTCATGCGCCTTCAACTTGCTCGTGCGGCGGACGACCTTGCCGTAGAGGGCGTGCTTGAACCTATCCTCCACTGCGACGACGACCGTCTTGTTCATCTTGTCGCTCACCACGTAGCCCTCTCGGGTCTTGCGGTCGCCACGGCTCTCCACCTCAGCGCGCTCCTCACTCATGCCGCACCGCCCTCGAACTCGAACGGCGTGATGCCCAACTCGCGCTCACGCATGATCGTGTACAGACGAGCGATGTCCTTGCGGACGGCCCGCAGCCGACCGTGGTTCTCCAACTGTCCGGTCGCACCTTGGAAGCGCAGGTTGAACAGTTCTTCCTTCGCCTCCCGCAACTTCTCCAGTAGGAGCTCGTCGTCGAGGTTGCGTAGTTCATTCGCAGAGGTCCCAGCGGACATCAGCCCTCCAACGACTCTTCGCGCCGCACGATGCGACACTTCATGGGCAACTTATGCATCGCGCGCTTGAGCGCTTCCTGCGCGATCTTCTCGTTGGGGTACTCCAACTCGAACATCACTCGCCCCGGCTTGACGTTGGCGACCCACCATTCGGGTGAGCCCTTGCCCGAGCCCATGCGGGTCTCAGCGGGCTTCTTGGTCAGGGGGCGATCCGGGTAGATGTTGATCCAGACCTTGCCACCGCGGCGGATGTGCCGGGTGATGGCGATACGCGCCGACTCGATCTGCCGGTTCGTGACATAGGCCGGCTCGAGGGCCTGGAGGCCATAGGTGCCGAAGGTCACCTGCGTGCCGCCCTTGGCCGCACCACTGCGGTCCGGGTGATGCTGCTTACGGTGCTTGACCTTGCGCGGGATCAACATGGTCAGACCTCACTTCCCGTGGACACCTCGGCGTTGATCTCTGCCGCGGCCTCAGGGCCCTGCATCGGACGACGACCGCGCTCGGGACGACGCGGGGCGCCGAGTCGCGCTGCTGCGGCCGCCGCCTCGCGCTCGGCCCGGGTTCCGAGGGCCTCACCCTTGTACACCCAGACCTTGACCCCGATCCGACCGAACGTGGTACGCGCTTCGTAGAAGCCGTAGTCGATGTCAGCCCGGAGGGTGTGCAAGGGCACGCGGCCCTCGCGGTAGAACTCCGTGCGGCTCATCTCCGCACCACCGAGCCGCCCGGAGACCTGGACGCGGATCCCCTTGGCGCCACCCTTCATCGCACTCTGCATGGCCTTGCGCATCGCACGTCGGAAGGAGACCCGGCTGGACAGCTGCTCGGCAACACCCTGGGCAACCAACTGCGCGTCGATCTCGGGGTTCTTGACCTCGAGGATGTTCAACTGCACCTGCTTGCCGGTAAGGGTCTCAAGATCGCCGCGGATGCGATCTGCCTCGGCTCCCCGACGACCGATGACGATGCCCGGGCGTGCGGTGTGGATATCGACCCGGACCCGGTCACGGGTGCGCTCGATCTCGACCTTGCTGATCCCTGCGCGCTCCATGCCCTTGGTCAGCAGGCGACGGATGGCCACATCTTCTTGGACATAGTCGCGGTACCGCTGACCGGTCTTGGAGCTGTCGGCGAACCACCGAGAGGTGAAGTCCGTGGTGATGCCCAGGCGGAAGCCATGGGGGTTGACCTTCTGACCCATCAGATCACCTCTTCTTCCCTGCGGCGGTCTCGCTCACGCGGGACTCGAGGACCACTGTGATGTGGCTGGTGCGCTTGCGGATGCGATACGCGCGACCCTGGGCGCGGGGCCGGAACCGCTTCATGGTCGGCCCTTCGTCGACGTACGCCTCGCTGACCACCAGAGTGGACGCGTCGAGATTGTGATTGTTCGTCGCGTTCGCGATGGCGCTGTCGAGGACTTTGCCGACCGGCTCGCTCGCCGCCTGCGGGGCGAACCGCAGGACCGCCTGCGCCTGCGCAGCCGGCAGTCCGCGGATGAGGTCCACCACCCGGCGGGCCTTCATCGGCGTGACGCGCACGTATCGCGCCTGTGCCCTGGCTTCCATTGTCAGTCCCCTTGCTCGTCGTCGTGATGTTGTGGCCGACTACCGTCAGCGCCGCTTCGCCTTGCGGTCTTCCTTGACGTGACCCTTGAACGTGCGCGTCGGCGCGAACTCGCCGAGCTTGTGCCCGACCATCTGCTCCGTCACGAACACAGGCACGTGCTTGCGGCCGTCATGGACCGCGATGGTGTGCCCGAGCATGGCCGGAACGATCATCGATCGACGCGACCACGTCTTGATGACCGCGTGCGAGCCCTTGTCGTTCTGCTCCTCGACCTTCTTGAGGAGGTGGCCGTCAACGAACGGACCCTTCTTCAGACTGCGTGGCATCCTCGTGTCCCTTAGCGCTTCTTGCCGGTCTTGCGGCGGCGGACGATGAACTTGTCGCTCGGCTTGCTGGCCTTGCGAGTACGGCCCTCAGGCTTGCCCTTCGGGTTGACCGGATGCCGGCCGCCGGAGGTCTTGCCTTCGCCACCGCCGTGCGGGTGGTCGACGGGGTTCATAGCCACGCCGCGGACGGTCGGGCGGCGACCCTTCCAGCGCATCCGGCCGGCCTTGCCCCAGTTGATATTGGACTGCTCGGCGTTGCCAACCTCGCCGACGGTCGCGCGCGACCGAAGATCGACGTTGCGGATCTCACCGCTCGGCATACGCAACTGCGCGTAGGGGCCGTCCTTCGCCACCAACTGCACACTCGAACCCGCCGAGCGCGCGATCTTGGCCCCGCCGCCGGGACGCAGTTCCACGGCGTGGATGACCGTACCCACCGGGATATTGCGAAGGGGCAGGTTGTTGCCGGGCTTGATGTCGGCCCCGGCACCGGTCTCGACACGGTCGCCCTGACGCAGTTTGGCCGGAGCGAGGATGTAGCGCTTCTCGCCGTCCGCGAAGTGCAGCAGTGCGATACGCGCTGTGCGGTTCGGGTCGTATTCAATGTGCGCCACTCGCGCGGGCACGCCGTCCTTATCAGCACGACGGAAGTCGATGACGCGGTAAGCGCGCTTGTGCCCACCACCCTGATGCCGGGTCGTAACGCGCCCGGCGTTGTTTCGGCCGCCCTTGCTGATGAGCGGCTTGACCAGCGACTTCTCCGGTGTGGACCGCGTGATCTCGACGAAGTCCGCAACGCTCGAGCCACGTCGGCCCGGGGTCGTCGGCTTGTACTTACGGATGCCCATGTTCGCCTCTCTCGCCCCGGTCAGCTGACCGGGCCTCCGAAGATGTCGATGCGGTCGCCCTGCGCCACGGAGACGATGGCCCGCTTGGTCGACGCACGGCGGCCGAAGCCGCGTCGCGTGCGCACCCGCTTGCCTTCGCGATTGGCGGTGTTCACCGAGGTCACCTTCACGCCAAAGACCTGCTCGACGGCGATTTTGATCTGGGTCTTGTTGGCGTCCGGCGAGACGATGAAGGTGTACTTGTTCTCGTCGAGGAGGCCGTAGCTCTTCTCCGAGATCACGGGAGCGATCAGGATGTCGCGGGGGTCGGTGATCCTCATTCCGCGGACTCCTCACTCTGGGTGGCAACCTCGGACTCGGTAGCCGTGGCCTTGCGGCTGCGACCGCGAGCCGGCCCGGCGATGAACTCGTCATAGGCGCCGCGCGTGAAGACGACGTCGTCACTCACCACCACGTCGTATGTGTTGAGCTGGTCGGGCGCGACGACATGAACCGTCGGCACGTTGCGCACACTCAGCCAGGTAGCGATGTCAGCGCGCTGCACCACCACCAGCAGACGCGGACGGTCGCTCAGCTGGGCGAGCGCCGTGACCGCAGCCTTCGTGGACGGGGTGTCACCGCCGATCAGCCCCGACACGATGTGGACCCGGCCCTCGCGGGCACGATCAGACAGCGCGCCGCGCAGGGCTGCCGCCTTCATCTTCTTCGGGGTTCGCTGGTCATACGAGCGCGGCGTCGGTCCGTGCACCACGCCGCCGCCGGTGAACTGAGGTGCGCGGGTCGATCCCTGACGGGCGCGTCCGGTGCCCTTCTGCTTGTAGGGCTTGCGGCCGCCACCGCGCACTTCCCCGCGCACCTTGGTGTCGTGCGTCCCCTGCCGGGCAGCCGCCAACTGGGCGACGACGACCTGGTGAATCAAGGGCACGTTGACCTGCACGTCGAAGATTTCCGCCGGCAACTCAACGGTCTCGACGGTTGCACCCGACGCATCGCGAACTGTCACCGCGCTCATGCCATCACGTCCTTGGAAGTCGTACGAATCAGGACGATGCCGCCCTTGGGCCCGGGAACCGCGCCCTTGATCAGCACCAGACCCTTCTCGGCATCCACCGCGTAGACGGTCAGGCCCTGGGTCGTCTGGCGCACCCCGCCCATACGGCCCGCCATGCGCAGGCCCTTGAAGACGCGGCCGGGGGTGGCGCAGCCACCGATCGCACCGGGTGAGCGGTGCTTGCGCTCCACGCCGTGGGAGGCGCGCAGGCCGTGGAATCCATGGCGCTTCATAACGCCCGCGAACCCCTTGCCCTTGGTCGTCCCGGTCACATCGACCACCTGACCCGCCTCAAACGTGTCGGCGCCGAGTTGCTGACCAAGGGTGTACTCGCTCGCATCAGTGGTCCGCAGTTCGACCATGTGCCGGCGCGGACTCACTCCCGCCTTGGCGAAGTGGCCGGCCTGCGGCTTGGTGACCTTGCGCGGGTCGATCGCGCCGAAGCCGATCTGGACCGCGGAGTACCCATCGGTGTCGGGCGTGCGGACCTGCGTCACGACGCACGGTCCCGCCTTCACTACGGTGACAGGGACGACGCGATTGTTCTCGTCCCACACCTGGGTCATGCCGAGCTTCTCGCCCAGCAGCCCCTTCAGTGACCTGTCCATGGTTTCGCGATCCTCTACAGCTTGATCTCGATGTCGACGCCGGCCGGCAGATCAAGACGCATGAGCGAATCGACTGTCTTGGGCGTGGGATCGAGGATGTCGATGAGCCGCTTGTGCGTGCGCATTTCGAAGTGCTCGCGGCTGTCCTTGTACTTGTGGGGCGAACGGATAACGCAGTACACGTTCTTCTCCGTAGGCAGCGGCACCGGCCCGGCCACCTGCGCACCGGTACGAAGGACGGTGTCGACGATCTTGCGCGCCGACGAGTCGATCACCTCGTGGTCGTACGCCTTGAGCCTGATGCGGATCTTCTGTCCCGCCATGGTGGCTTCGTTCCTCACTGTGAAAGTGCCGCTGACTGGTGACCAAGCCGCGGGGGGGGGGGGGCGCCCCGGGCGGAGGTAGAGGGTTGGGTGTTGGTGTGGGGGGCCCCCGGCCTGAGTACTACTTGAGGATCTTGGTGACGCGACCCGCACCGACGGTGCGGCCACCCTCGCGGATGGCGAACCGCAGGCCCTCCTCCATGGCGATGGGCTGGATCAGCTCAACGCGCATCTCGGTGTTGTCACCGGGCATGACCATCTCCTTGCCCTCGGGCAAGTGGACGACGCCGGTCACGTCGGTGGTGCGGAAGTAGAACTGCGGACGGTAGTTGTCGAAGAACGGCGTGTGCCGGCCACCCTCGTCCTTGGACAGGATGTAGACCTGCGCCTCGAACTCGGTGTGCGGGGTGATCGAACCCGGCTTGCAGACGACCTGGCCGCGCTCGACATCGTCACGCTTCGTGCCGCGCAGGAGCAGGCCGACGTTCTCACCGGCCTGGCCCTCGTCGAGCAGCTTGCGGAACATCTCGACGCCGGTGACGGTGGTCTTCGACGAACCGGGGCGGATGCCGACGATCTCGACTTCCTCATTCACCTTGACGATGCCGCGCTCGATGCGACCCGTGACAACGGTGCCGCGACCGGTGATCGTGAAGACGTCCTCGATCGGCATGAGGAACGGCTTGTCGACCTCGCGCTCGGGGGTCTGGATGTAGGAGTCGACGGCACCCATCAGCTCCATGATCGAGTCGGCCCACTTCGCGTCGCCGTTGAGCGCCGGGAAGGCGGCAACCCGAACCACGGGGATGTCGTCGCCGGGGAACTCGTAGGTCGACAGCAACTCGCGCACCTCGAGCTCGACGAGCTCAAGGATCTCCTCATCGTCGACCATGTCGCACTTGTTGAGCGCGACGACGATGGCGGGCACGCCCACCTGACGGGCGAGCAGGACGTGCTCCTTGGTCTGCGGCATCGGGCCGTCTGTGGCCGCCACGACCAGGATGGCGCCGTCCATCTGCGCCGCGCCGGTGATCATGTTCTTGATGTAGTCGGCGTGCCCAGGGCAGTCGACGTGTGCGTAGTGACGCGCGTCGGTCTGGTACTCGACGTGCGCGATGGAGATGGTGATACCGCGCTGCCGCTCTTCGGGCGCCTTGTCGATCTGATCGAAGGGCGTGAAGGGGTTGATATCGGGCATCTTGTCGTGCAGGACCTTGGTGATCGCCGCGGTGAGCGTCGTCTTGCCGTGGTCAATGTGCCCGATGGTGCCGATGTTGACGTGCGGCTTGTTCCGCTCGAACTTCGCCTTGGCCACTGGAGGGTCCTTCCGGGTGTAGTCCGCCACCCACTGTCGGGTGACTGTGCTGCCTTCTTGTCAGGGTGCCTTCGGGCTTGCGAGCATGCTCACTCGCCCTTCGCTTTCGCGATGATCTCCGTCGCAACGTTGCTGGGAACCTGCGCATAGGAGTCGAACTGCATGCTGTAACTAGCCCGGCCCTGGGTCCTGCTGCGCAGGTCGCCCACGTAACCGAACATCTCTGAGAGGGGAACCAGGGCCTTCACGACCCGGCTGCCCGATCGCTCGTCCATGGCCTGGATCTGGCCGCGGCGAGAATTCAGATCACCGATGACGTCACCCATGAAGTCCTCAGGAGTCGTCACCTCCACGGCCATCATGGGCTCGAGGAGGACCGGGCTCGCTTTGCGGGCCGCCTCCTTGAACACCATCGACCCGGCGATCTTGAAGGCCAACTCGGACGAGTCGACCTCGTGGTACTGGCCGTCGAGGAGGGTGACCTTCACGTCGACCATGGGGTAGCCGGCGAGTACGCCGTACGCCATCGCCTCCTGGCACCCAGCATCGACCGAGGGGATGTACTCCCTCGGGATGCGGCCACCGGTCACCTTGTTGTCGAAGACGTAGCCGCCGGTCTCGGCGTCGCTCGGCCCGAGGGAGATGATCACGCGGGCGTACTGGCCGGATCCGCCGGTCTGCTTCTTGTGGGTGTATTCGACCTTGTCGACGGCGCGGGTCACCGTCTCGCGGTAGGCGACCTGCGGCTTGCCGACGTTGGCCTCGACCTTGAACTCACGGCGCATGCGGTCGACGAGGACCTCTAGGTGGAGTTCGCCCATGCCGGCGATGATGGTCTGGCCGGTCTCCTCGTCGGTGCGGACTTTGAAGGTCGGGTCCTCTTCGGCTAGGCGCTGGATAGCCGTTGCGAGTTTGTCCTGGTCGGACTTCGTCTTCGGCTCGATCGCCACGTGGATGACCGGGTCGGGGAAGTTCATCGACTCCAGGACCACCGGATTGGACGCATCGCAGAGCGTCTCACCGGTGGTGGTGTCCTTGAGGCCCATGACGGCGACGATCTGACCGGCGCCAGCGCTGGGGATCTCCTCGCGCTTGTTGGCGTGCATCCGGAAGATCTTGCCGATGCGCTCCTTGCGGTCCTTCGTGCTGTTGCTCACCTGGGTCCCGGACTCGAGCGAACCCGAGTAGATGCGGATGTAGGTCAGCTTGCCGAGGTGCGGATCGCTCATGATCTTGAACGCCAGGGCGGCGAAGGGCTCGCTCTCGCTCGGCTTGCGGTCGATGACGACCTCTTCGTTACCCGGCTTGAAGCCCTGGATCGCGCTGACGTCGAGCGGCGAGGGCAGGTAGGCGACCACGGCGTCGAGCATCGGCTGGACACCCTTGTTCTTGAACGCCGATCCGCACAGGACGGGGGTGATCTTGTCGGCGAGCGTGGCGCGGCGGATGGCGGCATTGATCTCGTCGACCGAGATCTCCTCGCCCTCGAGGAACTTCTCCATCACGGCGTCGTCGGCCTCGGCGAGGGTCTCCATGAGCTTCTCGCGCCACTCCCGGGCGGTGTCGGCGAGGTCGGCGGGGATGGCCTCGACGAGGTAGTCCTCACCCTTCTTGGTCTCGCCCGGCCAGACCAGGGCACGCATCTCAACCAGGTCGACGACACCCTTGAAGTCGGACTCGGCGCCGATCGGGATCTGCAGGACCAGTGGCGTAGCGCCGAGGCGCGAGACGATCATCCCGACGCACATGAAGAAGTCGGCCCCGGTGCGGTCGAGTTTGTTGACGAAGCAGATGCGGGGGACGTTGTAGCGGTCAGCCTGGCGCCACACCGTCTCGGACTGCGGCTCGACACCCGCCACACCGTCGAAGACCGCAACCGCCCCGTCGAGCACGCGCAGCGAGCGCTCGACCTCGACCGTGAAGTCCACGTGGCCGGGCGTGTCGATGATGTTGATGGTGTTGTCTTTCCAGTGACAGGTGGTCGCGGCAGACGTGATCGTGATGCCGCGCTCCTGCTCCTGCTCCATCCAGTCCATCGTCGCGGCGCCCTCGTGGACCTCGCCGATCTTGTAGTTGATGCCGGTGTAGAACAAGATCCGCTCGGTCGTCGTGGTCTTGCCCGCGTCGATGTGCGCCATGATCCCGATGTTGCGGACCTTGGCGAGGTCGACTGCCGTGGCGGTGGACACGATGCTCTCCGTTGCTGTCGTCGGGTGGTCTGCTACTACCAGCGGTAGTGAGCGAACGCCTTGTTGGATTCGGCCATCTTGTGGGTGTCCTCGCGCTTCTTCACGCTGGCGCCGAGGCCGTTGGACGCGTCGAGGATCTCGTTCATGAGGCGCTCGGTCATCGTCTTCTCGCGGCGCTGGCGCGAGTACGTGACCAGCCAGCGCAGCGCGAGCGTGGTGCTGCGGCCGGCGCGGACCTCCACCGGCACCTGGTATGTCGCGCCGCCGACGCGACGGGACCGCACCTCGAGGGTGGGGCGGACGTTGTCGAGCGCGCGCTTGAGCGTGGCCACCGGATCTGTACCGGTCTTCTCGCGGCAGCCCTCAAGGGCGCCGTACACGATGCTCTCAGCGACCGAACGCTTGCCGTCGAGCAGGATCTTGTTGATCAACTGGGTGACGACCGGCGAGGCAAAAACCGGATCGGAGATCACCGGACGCTTACCAGCGGGGCCCTTGCGCGGCATCAG
>JBILVH010000282.1:0-2697 GCA_044370555.1 Candidatus Nanopelagicales bacterium | reverse complement strand
ACTGCCGTTGTTCTCGACCAGGTAGGGGACCGCGGCGCACTTGTATTGGCTCTCTTGATTCGCGCCATTCTCGAAGCGCTTGTCGTAGTTCTCCATCAGGATCGTCGTCTGACTCACGGCGGTGGTGAGCGCGAAGTCCTTCACACCGGGGGTCTGGACGGAGTTGTAGAGCCGAACATTGGCTGTGTCATCAGGGTTCAACCTGGCGTAGCACTTGGACCGTGAGGCCTCATAGCCCGCGACCATGCCCTCCGTGCTCGAGGTTGTCGGCGCCGGAGGCGATGCCTCGGTTGTGCATCCGCTCAAGGCAGTGATGGCAACCATGATCCCCACCACCGCCGCCGCCGAAGTGACGGTGGCACGAGTTCCTGTGCGCATGGTTCCTCCCATTGGCCTAACCCTAGTTGTAATCGGCATCGATGAGGTCCTGTGAGTCGCGGGCGTACTGCATCCGCGTCCCGTTCCTGACTTGTCCCCTGAGTCCGCCCTGGCGGTCGCCGAAACTGCTGTCAAAACTGCTACCCCGTGGTGGGTCCAGATCCGACGACTGTGCTGGTTGGCCACGTCGTCGGATACGTGGGGCCGGTCGCGTCACTGCCGGGGACGGGACCGGCCCGCCACGGCTCAACCTGGTCGGCGGTCACCGCGGGTGTCGACGCGGTACCCCCGGATGCGCTCGTCTCGGGCGCAGTGGGTGGCGCCGCGCCTTCGCTACACCCGGCAACGAGGGCGCAGCGCAGCAGGGCAACTCCGCTCGCAGCGAGGGGTCGCACGCTGTGTCCGCCACCCATAGTGCGGTCCTTCCTGCACCGGATCCGTGATCGTCGGAGGATCGCAAGGTAACTGACCGCCGTCCCCTCCGGTGAGGCTCAGGTGAGATAACCGAAGGTCACGTGCGCTGCGGCGTTGGTGCGAGGGGGTCGGCGGGGGTGGTTGATGGCGTGGGGGCCGTCTAACCGCATCCGCACGAACCCCCGCAGCAACCGCCGGCACGTGGAGCCGGAGCTCTGTGGCCTCCCGCGGCAGCGATAGTCAGGAGGCGCACGGTGTCACCGTGTCCATCAGGGCAGCTAGCAGGCTCCGCTGAGGCAGACATCGGTCGCGACTCGGTGAACGTCGCGCCGCAGGCGCGACAGCGGAACTCGTAGACTGGCACAGACAGATGGTATGCCGGACTTGCCCTGCGACCCGAGCGCTCGGGGAGGTCCCCTAGTATCTGTGAGGTTGTCTGGGGTCAGCGGCCTCGGGCTAGTGTCCGATGCGGACGCGCCGCCTTAGCTCAGGGGTAGAGCAACGCACTCGTAATGCGTAGGTCCGGGGTTCAAATCCCCGAGGCGGCTCTCACAGCGCGAAGCGCTGTCGCTCCCGCCGGTCGGGATTTGGGAGGAGCCGCGAAGCGGTGACGGTTCCCCGAGGCGGCTCTCATGTGATGTCGCGAGACATCGTTAACCGGTGTCTCGCGACTTCGTTTGTCGGGGCTTCTTTTTGCGGCCGCCGCGTTGTCGGGCCGCGGGAGAAGCCACCCGAGTCAAATTGCTGATACGAGCGAGGCCGGTATTCCGTTGACAGGCGCACGGGTAGTGCGTCCCCTACGCCTAGGAAGTGCCGGGCGATGGATGCTTGTCGTCATCAAGATCGCGACTGCGAAGAAAGAGGATGGCGAGCGGCGCGAAGGCGAACGGCGATGACAAAGCGCCGGACGTGAGTTCCAGGAGCCAACCGCCCAGGGCGAGACCGAGAGCCGCCTGAAGGAGACTATTGACGCCGCTAGCTACGACTTGCACGATCACGAACAGCGCCAGGACGGCGAAGAAACGTGGGCGGACGAGTGCCACCGTGCGACGCACAGCGTCTTTCAGTGAGCGCCCCTCAAGAGCGATGCTTCCCATCAGGCACTGCCCGAGTACGAGAACGATGATGCCCGGAATCACAAGCAGGACGACACCCGCGAAGACCGCCACCGCCCAGAGCAGGCTGGCAAGCATCAGTAATGGGAACTTGCGGATCAGCGCAGCAAACGCGGCCACCAACGCCCCCGTCTGGTGCCGCTCCCACCGGTCAATGGCCACGATGGCCGCTGCCTTCGCCAGGGGGGTGATGAGCGCTATCGCGGGGACGCCGAAAAGGAACTGCAGAACGGCATTGTCCGTCTGCCCCGAGGCGAGGCGGAGAAGCGCGAGCGGCACTTCCGCGATCAGGGCGATCAGCACTAAGGATGGGAAGTGGCGTAGTGCGATCTGCCAACCCTGTGAGAGCCATGTCCCCAACTGCGCGAGAGACGAAGGCTTTGTGCTGTCACGTGACGCTGAGGACATTGAATAATGATACTAATGTACGCAAAATGAGGCAAGGCCCGCGGTGGCCGTCGGCGGAAGCGGTACCGTCTCGTTGTGGCATCAACCCCCCGACCGCGTGGCCGGCCTTCCACTCTGTCGACCGACGACGTGGTTGCTGCCGCGATCGAGCTCGTGGACCGAGTCGGAGTCGAGGCCCTGACGATGCGCGGGCTCGCAGATGCGATGGGGATCGCCCCGATGACGCTGTATCGGCATGTGTCTGACAAGCAGGCGCTGCTCGCACTGATCCCCGATGCCCTGCTTGCTGACGTGGCCAAGGATGTGTGCCGACGGCGGACGGCTGTGTCAGCGCTAAAGGTCATCGCCCGTGGCCTTGCGGGCGTCCTGGAGGATCATGCCG
>JBILVH010000220.1:0-3447 GCA_044370555.1 Candidatus Nanopelagicales bacterium | reverse complement strand
AGGCGGCCAAGCCGGACGAGCCCGGGTGGGACACACCCTGGGGCCCTGGTCGGCCCGGATGGCACATCGAGTGCTCCGCGATGGCGACGAAGTACCTCGGCTCGGCCTTCGACATCCACGGCGGCGGCATGGACCTCGTCTTCCCGCACCACGAGAACGAGATCGCGCAGTCGGCGTGCGCGGGGGATGCGTTCGCGTCGTACTGGATGCACAACGCGTGGGTGACGACCGCCGGCGAGAAGATGAGCAAATCGCTCGGCAACTCCCTGCTGGTGACCGAGGTCGTAAAGCGCGCTCGTCCCATCGAGGTGCGCTACTACCTCGCGTCGGCGCACTACCGCTCGACCCTGGAGTTCTCGTTCGCCGCGCTCGAGGAGGCGGCAACCGGCTTCCGTCGACTGGAGGCCTTCCTGGAGCGGGCCAGCGACCCCGCGGTGACCGCGCCGCGACCGGCGGAGTTCGATGCCGCGATGGACGATGACTTCAGCGTCCCGGGGGCACTCGCGGTGTTGCACGACACTGTTCGCGCGGGCAACACAGCGCTTGCTGCGGGTGATCGCGCGGCCGCCGCTCAGGCTGCCGCGTCGGTGCGCGCGATGCTCGCTGTGATCGGCCTCGACCCCGCTGCGTGGGAGTCCACCGGAGGGGACCGGCTCACCGATGTCGTCGACCGCCTCGTCGCCGCGATGCTCGACCAGCGCGCACAGGCGCGCGAGCGCAAGGACTACGCGGCCGCCGACTCCATTCGCGATGCGCTCGTCGCATCCGGTATCACCATCGAGGACACTCCCGAAGGTCCGCGCTGGTCGGTCGGGGCCGTGTGATGGCCGGCAACTCGTCGCGCCGCGGCGCAATCCGCAAGGGCGGTTCGAAGAAGGGTGCGGTGGTCGGCTCAGGCGGTCAGCGCCGCAAGGGCCTCGAAGGTCGCGGTCCGACGCCGAAGGCGTCCGACCGACCCGGCCACCCCGCCGCCCGACGGGCCAAGCGCGCCGAGGCTGCCCGGCCGAGCGGGGCGCGACGGCAGCAGTCGAACGCCGCCGAGGCACTCGCCGGTCGCAATGCGGTTGTCGAGGCCCTGCGTGCGCGCGTCCCCGCCACCGCCCTGCACGTGCAGATCGACGTCGACCCCGACGACCGAGTCCGCGAGGCTACGAGCCTGGCGGGTGATCGTGGTCTTTCGATCATCCAGTCGACCCGCACCGAACTCGATCGGATGACCGGTCGCGCCGTGCACCAGGGCCTCGTCCTCAGCGTGCCCGCGTATGACTACGCGGACGTCGCCGACCTGCTCGCATCCGGTGCGCCCCTCGTCGCGCTCGACGGGGTGACCGATCCGCGCAATCTCGGCGCGGTAGCGCGCTCGGCCGCCGCATTCGGGTTCGGCGGGATCATCGTGCCCGAACGCCGTGCGGCCGGAGTGACCGCGAGCGCCTGGAAGGCGAGTGCCGGTGCCCTCGCCCGCATCCCGGTAGCGCGGGTCACCAACCTCACCCGCGCGCTCAAGCAGGCTGCCGAGGAGGGTTACACCGTGCTCGGGCTCGATGCCGACGGCAGCGTCGACCTGTCCGCACTCGATCCGGTCCTAGCCTCCGGCGCAGTACTCGTGGTCGTAGGTGGCGAGGATGCAGGCATGTCGCGGCTGGTCCGGGAGACCTGCGACGTTGTGGTGTCGATCCCGATGGCCGCGGGCAATGAATCCTTGAACGCGGGCGTAGCCGCCGGGATCGCGCTCTACTCGATCAACGGGCTGCGCAACCCACCGCGCTGACCCGCGCGGTATGCGGTCGCGTGGCACTATTGGCGGGCGCCCCTGTAGCTCAGTGGTAGAGCAACCGCCTTGTAAGCGGTAGGTCGTCAGTTCAATCCTGACCGGGGGCTCCATGAGCACAGCCCGCACCTCGCCTCCCGCCGCGCGACGCGCGTGGCGGTCGGTGGCGTGCCTGGCCGCGGCTGCGGTCTGTATCGCGCCGCTCGCTGGACGGGCGCAGGCCGCACCTTCCCATGACACCTTCGCGATCGGCGACTCGGTGATGCTGGGTGCGCGCAGTTGCCTCCAAGCCGATGGCATCACCGTGGACGCACTCGGCTCGCGCCAGATCTCCGCGGGTCTCGCGACGCTGCGGCACCGGCGTACCTCGCTGCCCGCGCGTGTGGTCGTCCACCTCGGCACGAATGGTGGACTCGATGCGGCCGATCTCTCAGTGCTGCGCCATGTCCTCCGCGATGTCGAACGGATCGTCATCGTCACGATCCAGTTGCCGGACGACTACTCCCGGTACACCTTCGAGGACCGCACGAACGACGCGATCCGCGCGTTCGCGGCCCGCTACGAACGGGTGCACCTCGTGGAGTGGAACATCCGGTCGGACCGCCAATCCGGGCTGCTGTGGTCCGACCACATCCACGTGACCCCCCGCGGTTGCACGGTCTACGCCCGCCTCGTGGCGCGGGCACTCGCGTGAGACAACCGACGTCGAAGTAGCGCACGGTGAGGCCGACCGCAGTGGCCTCGCGGCGGGTACTGTCGCAGTCGTGGCGACCGACGAGCATCTAGTCGTGGTTGCCAACCGGCTACCGATCGATGCGAGCGTGGACCCGGACGGGGACATCGTCTGGAGCCAGTCGCCGGGCGGCCTGGTCAGCGCGCTCGAGCCGGTACTCCGCGAACGTCGCTCCACGTGGGTGGGGTGGGCGGGCGTGGCGGTTGACGACCCGCAGCCGCTGACTCCGCCGGACATCGCACCGAACTGCCGCCTGGTCGATGTGCCCCTGACACCGCTCGATGTCACCGACTACTACGAGGGCTTCGCCAACGCGACGCTCTGGCCGCTGTATCACGATCGCATCGTCGCGCCGACATTTCACCGCGGCTGGTGGCGCGGCTATGAGCGCGTCAATCGGCTGTTCGCCGAAGCGGTCGCCGCCGTCGCACCACCCGGAGCGATGGTGTGGGTGCACGACTACCAACTGCAGTTGGTGCCCGCGATCCTGCGGGGGCTGCGCCCTGACGTTCGCATCGGGTTCTTCCTGCACATCCCATTTCCTCCCACCGAGCTCTTCCTGCAGCTTCCGTGGCGCCGCCAGATCACCGAGGGCCTGCTCGGAGCCGATGTCATCGGCTTCCAGCTCCCCGGGGCCGTGCGCAACTTCCTCGAAGTCGCCCATCGACTCGTCGGGGCCGAGGTCGGTCCGGGCCGCGCAATCGTGCGCGACGGCGACGCTCTGCGCGAGGTGCGCGTAGACGCCTTCCCCATCTCGGTCGATGCGGCGGCGCTAGGCGAACTCGGCGGCTCCGCCGAGACCGCCACGCGAGCCGCGCGGATCCGGTCGGACCTCGGCGGTCCCGAGCACCTGCTCCTCGGCGTCGACCGTCTCGACTACACCAAGGGCATCGACGTGCGGATGCGTGCGTTCGTGGAGCTGATCGCCGACGGTGCACTGAGTCCT
>JBILVH010000190.1:0-4130 GCA_044370555.1 Candidatus Nanopelagicales bacterium | reverse complement strand
GATGTCGACTGGGCCGATGTCTCGCCCGCCGGGTCGAAGAAGTTCCTCGCGCGCGCCTGGCGGCTCGCACGCGACGTACAGTCCCCGCCGGGCAGCGACCCGACGGCCGGTGACCTCGCCGTGCGGCGGGCTACGCACCGGACCCTGCACGACGCCGGAGTCGCGGTCGAGTCCTACCGGTTCAACGTCGCGGTCGCCAAGGCCATGGAGCTGGTCAACGTGACACGCAAGGCCATTGACAGCGGGTGCGGGCCCGCCGACCCCGCGGTGCGCGAGGCTGCAGAGGCCGTCGCGATCCTGCTCTCGCTCGTCGCGCCGTACACCGCCGAGGACATGTGGCACCTGCTCGGTCACGCCCCCTCGGTGGCACGTGCCGGGTGGCCCCCTGTCGATCCCGCGCTGCTGGTCGAGGACAGCGTGACCTGCGTGGTCCAGGTCGCGGGCAAGGTGCGCGACCGGCTCGAGGTGCCACCGGCGATCGGCGACGACGAGTTGACGGCTCTTGCCCTGGCATCGCCCGCGGTGCAGTCCGCGCTC
Source organism: Candidatus Nanopelagicales bacterium (assembly GCA_044370555.1). Classification (GTDB taxonomy): domain Bacteria; phylum Actinomycetota; class Actinomycetes; order S36-B12; family S36-B12; genus CAINMH01. The sequence goes on along the minus strand of JBILVH010000190.1, from coordinate 3,593 downwards.
GGCGGGGCGGACATTCGGTCGGTGATCGTGCGCGCCCCTAGGTTGGTCAACGTCGTCCCGGTGTAGGACGAGCACCCGAATCAGCACGCGGGTCGGTGCCTGCGCCGTGCTGCCCGAGGACATCCGCGCGGCCGGTAGAACTCGCGAACTCCGCTCGCGGATCGCGGAAGGCGGGGTCACGGCTACCCTCGGGTCATGACGGTCGCGCTGGTCACGGACTCGACGGCGTATCTGCCTCGTGATCTGGTGGGTGAGTTCGGCGTGTACGTCGTTCCCGTCGACGTCATCATCGATGACCGGGCGATGCGGGAGACCGACGACCCGACTGGCTTCGCCGTCGCCTCCGCGCTGCGCACCCACAAACGGGTGACGACGTCGCGTGCGACACCGGAGACGTTCGCGGCGACGTTCGATGCGGCCATCGCGGACGGTGCCGATGCAATCGTGTGCGCCACGCTGTCCTCGGACATGTCGGCGACGTTCGAGTCGGCCCTCGTTGCCGCACGGCGGGCCAGTGTGCCGGTGGATGTCGTCGACTCGCGCACAATCGCGATGGCGCTCGGCTTCGCCGTGCTCGCTGGCGCATCCGCGGCGCGGGCGGGTGCGGTTGCCAGTGAGGTCGCCCGGGTAGTGCGCGAAGTGGCCACGGCGAGCACCGTCATGTTCTACGTCGACACGCTGGAGTACCTGCGTCGCGGCGGCCGGATCGGATCAGCCGGCGCGGCGCTCGGCTCCGCGCTACATGTGAAGCCGCTGCTCCAGGTCAGTGACGGACGGGTGAGCATGGTCGAGCGGGTGCGCACGGCGGGTCGCGCGCTGCTGCGGATGACTGAACTCGCGGTCGCAGCGGCGGCCGGCCGCGACGTGCAGATCGCAGTCCAGGACATCGATGCCACCGAGCGCGCCGATTCGGTGGCGACGCACCTGCGCGCCGCGCTCCCTGGCATCACGGTGGTCCGCGGGCCGCTCGGCGCGGCGGTCGGGGCGCACACCGGGCCGGGTGCTGTCGCGATCGTCATCGCACCCGCGGCCGCGTAGTCATCCACAGGCCTGCCGTCGGGGGTAGGCGCAGGCGCGGCTGCACTCCTACGGTCGCGGCGTGCCCAGACACGCCTCGCCCGACCTGCGCGACCGTCTTCGCGCGCTCATCGGCCCCGCCGACGGATCCACGGCCGGAGTACCGGACGCCCTCGCGCCGCCACCCGATGTGATCGACGGCCCGCGGGATGGAGCCGTGCACGTGGCTCGCCGGACCTGGACTAGGCCCGGCGGCCGCGCGATCGCACTTGCGCTGATGGTGATCCTGGCGGTCGGGATCTGGTGGTGGTGGCAGGGCAGGCCGCGCGAGACAGTCAACGCACCGGTCGTGCGTGCGACGGGTGCACCCCTCACGGGCGCCGATGGGTCGCCTGCGGCGGGTACCGCCGCAGGGAGCACCGCACCGGGTGACACCGCGACAGGCGGTGCGCCTGATCGTCTGGTCGTCCACGTCATCGGGCAGGTGACGCGACCGGGGGTAGTCAGGTTGCCGAGGGGTTCGCGCGTCCTCGATGCGGTCCGCGCGGCAGGCGGGGTACTGGCCGGTGGGCGGCTCGGCCCGGTCAACCTGGCCCGACCCCTCGTAGACGGTGAGCAGATCGTCATCGGACCCCGGGCCCGGGGTGCACCACCGCCGGCACCGAGCTCCGGTGCGCAGCCCGCAGTCGTCGATCTCAACCGCGCGACGGCTGCCGAGTTCGAGGCCCTCCCCGGGGTCGGGCCCGTGCTGGCCGGGCGCATCATCGAGTGGCGTACGACCCACGGCGCATTCACCGACGTCGCCGAACTCCGCGAGGTCTCCGGGATCGGTGACGCAGTCTTCGCCCGTATCGCACCCCACGTCCGGGTCTGACCGGCCGATGCGGGATGCCGCACCCACGATGCGCTCGCACCACGACCTGCGCCTCGTCGCCGCCGCGGCTGCCGCGTGGGCGAGTGCAGCGGCCGTCATCACCTGGCCGCACGCGGCCCGAGCGATTGCCGCCCTTGCTGGGGCCGCCACCCTCGTCTGCCTGGCGCTGCTTGTCGGTGGCCGTACCCACCGCGCGCGCCTGATCCCCGCCGGGGCAGCCGTGCTGGCCGCCGCCACGGCCAGCCTGTGCGCCGCGCTGTACGTCACCACGCTCGACGTACCCGCATTGGCCTCGGCCGCGGAGGCCCGTGCGCGGGTGGAGGCGGTCGCGACGGTCACCGGGGATGCCGTCGCCCGCTCGCTATGGGGTGGCACACCCGAGGGCGGTCGATCGGTGTGGGTGGTCCCCGCACGCCTGACGTGGATAGGTTCGCCGGCCGGCACCTGGGCCGTCGACCTGCCGGTGGACCTATGCATCGACGGCACCACTGCGGCACCGCGAGTGGGTGCGCAGGTCGCCGTGACCGGCAGTGCGCGCCCCCCGCCGGGTCATCGCGCTGACATCAGTGCCGTCATCGACACCGCGACCGTGCGGGTCACGGCGCCGCCGGGCGCGATCGACTCCGCAGCGAATGCGATCCGATCGGGCATGCACGAGGTGCTGCACGGCATCGACCCTGATGCTGCGGCTCTCGTAGCGGGGCTTGCTGTCGGGGATGAGTCGACCGCATCGACAATGCTGATCGCGAACATGCGCGACGCGGGGCTGTCGCATCTGACCGCCGTCAGCGGCGGCAACGTCGCGATCGTTCTCGGCGCCGTGCTCCTGCTCGCGCGATGGGTCGCACTGCCCACGCCGGTCCGCGTGGTGCTCGCTGCCATCGCCCTGATCGCCTTCGTGATCATCGTTCGGCCGCAACCGAGTGTGCTGCGTGCGGCGGTGATGGGTGGCATCACGATCATGGCCTTCGGTACCGGTGCGCGCCGGGCCGCGTTGCCTGCCCTATCCGCCAGCGTCGTCATCCTCGTCTGCGTGGCTCCGGTGCTCTCGACGTCGCTCGGGTTCGCCCTCTCGGTCGCGGCCACCGCCGGGCTCGTGCTGTGGGCACCGCGCATCCTCAGCTGGCTCGACCGCGGCCGGCTCAGCTGTCGAATGCCGTTCGCCGCGCGGGCGGCACTCGCACTGGCGATCGCAGCGCAGGCGGCTACCGTGCCGATCATCGCGTCGCTCGGGGCGGGAATCTCGCTCGCCGCGGTGCCCGCCAACCTGCTCGCCGCGCCGGCGGTCCCGTGGGTCACCGTGTTGGGTCTCCTGGCCGCACTGCTCGCCCCGATCCTTCCCCCGCTCGCGCAGGCGGCCGCCTGGGCTGCAGCCCCGGGTGGCTGGTGGATCGCGGAGATCGCGCACCGTGCATCAGCGCTGCCGCACGCGGTGCTGCCCTGGCCCGGGGGCTGGCCGGGCGCGCTGGCCGCTGGGCTCGTGGTCACAGCGACACTCACGGCGGGGCGGGTGCTGCGGCGCTTCGGGTACGGCTCCGCGCGACCGCTCATCGCCGCCCTAGCCGTCGCGGCCACGGCGCTGGTTGCGATCCGCCCACCCGGGCAGTGGCCACCGCCCGACTGGGTCCTCGTCGCATGCGACGTCGGCCAGGGCGACGCGCTCGTGATCCGCGGCACCGATGGCGCACTCCTCGTCGACACC
>JBILVH010000189.1:0-4138 GCA_044370555.1 Candidatus Nanopelagicales bacterium | reverse complement strand
CTGAAATCGAAACCGAACTGCACCACGAAGAACACGGTCATCGGATGCTGGACGAACTCCTACTATGGGGGACCACCGGACGCTGACTTCGTCTTCGACACAACGGCCTGGACATCCCCGATGCGCCTACAACTGACCACGGACTTCATTGCCGACGCCGCCTCGAACTACGTAGTCTGGGAAGTCGTCGAGGCGGCTCCGGCAGCGGCAGTCTGGGCGGACGACAAGTCCCCCAAGTCACAGATGGTGACGCGTGGGAGTTCGCTCTACGTGGGCGGCTACGCGACGGCGGCAGACGGCAAGCACTCCCTCACGCTCACACTCAAGCCGAAGGGACTTGTGGACTCGAGCGGCAATGCGGTCGTCTGCCGCAAGGTCGGCCAGGTCCCCTACTGTCGATCCTTCGACCGCGCTGAGGCCATCGAGAGCATCAGCGTCAGCGGTAGCAGTGCGACGTTCACCACCGTCGAAAGCCACGAGCTCGTTGCTGGCGACCAGGTCAAGATCAGCGGAGCGATCGCAGCCGCCAACAACGGCACATTCACCATCACGCGGGCAGCGGATCGGACGTTCACCGTCACCAACGCCCGGGCCGTGGCGCAGGACGCTCCCGCGGGCGAGGTGAGGATGGCCGTCGAACCCGCACCGAACCTCGGAGTAGATGTCGCTGTCACGGTCGCCGCGACCGTCACCCTGGCCAACGTGGGCGCGAAGCCGACGGCCACGCCGTCCATCGAATGCTCCGCCAATGTGAAGACGGTCAACGCGCAGAACCTCGAAGTGGCCTGCACGAAGTCTGGCGACCCCTTCACCTACGGCGGGTCGTGGTCAGTTCTCATCAAGAACTAGAGCGGTGGGCATGCATGCGATCCCGCGGTCGATCGCACTTGCGGTGGCCGTGGGCGTCCTCGCCAGCGGGTGCACGACCCCCGCGCCGAGCCCGGCGCCGGTTGTCACGGCGACGGACACATCCAATGGCCTGCTGGCGAGCCTGCAGTCCGCCGGTCCGGTGCCCGCGTCCGCCGCGACAGGGCCGAGCGTTCCGACGGTCTGGCCGAAGTCGTGGCTGAACGGGCCCGGACTGTCGGTCTCCACAACTCCGACCTTGGCCGCTCCGATTCCCGGGGAGCGATTCAGCTACGAGATCTACGACGTCTCCGCGGGTGAGCAGCCCGGGGTGGGACGCCCGGTGGCCGACACCACGACGCGCGGGCCCTGGACCGTTCCAGCCGGTCGCCTCTCCGACGGACGTCAGTACACCTGGCGGGTGCGTTCCGCCGAATCCGCTGACACGAAGTGGACGGCCGCATTTCCTTTCACCGTCGACACGGTGCGCTCCGGAATGGCCCCCCGGGACCAGATCGGGGGCGTGAGCACACACCTGATCACCGGGGTGCCCACGGTCACGTGGATGTCGCGCGCCTTTCCGACGGTCAGCGGACGCGCTGTCGCCACGCTCGACTTCACCGCGGGCCGTACCGCCGTTGCCGGACTGCCAGCGGGCTGGCGCTGGACTCCACCGCTCGTCTCGCGATGGACCACTTTCATTCCGTCCAAGGGCCAGATCGACGGCGCGCCACTCAGCGTCTACATCTCGGACGCCGATCAGCACAGCATGACGTTCACCCGCAACTCCTCGGGTGCATACGCCCAGTCCTGGTCCAATGGCCGCCCGGTCACTTCCGCCCAGTCCGCCGTCCTTAGACAGATCGATGGCGCCTGGCAGTTGTTCGAAGTCAACGGGGACCTCACGGTATTCAAGGACAACTGGCCGGTCGCCACGGCCAATGGCGGCATCGTGCGCGGGACTGCGACGTGGAGCGGCGATGGCACCCTGACGCAGGTGGAGGACCCGAGTGGGCGTCGGATCACGCTGCGCTACGGGCCCGACTGCCCAACCGCCCCGGGTTTCGTAGCGCCGCCCGACGGCTACCTGTGCGGAATGAACTGGTGGGATGGGACCCGCACGGACATGTACTTCGTCTCCGCGGCGAGCGGGGTGCAGATCGGACTCATCGTCGATGCCGCCGCAGACGACGAGTCGGCGTCGGGTAACGGACTCGGCTTCGGCTGGGACGCCGCCGGGAGGCTCGCTGCACTTCGGACGCCACTGGTCACCGCCGCCGCGGCCAACGATCAATCGCTGCGGGACCGACTTGATGTGCTCACCCAGATCGAGTACGACAGCCAAGGCCGCGTGGCCGCGGTAGCCGAGTCTGCGCCCGCGCCGGACGCTGACCGTCTCCTGCATTCGTACACCTACCCCACGATCACCACCGAGGACGTCTCCATCGGCGGCAGCGCGACCGCAGCCGTGACAGCGCAGCGGCTGCGGGGGACGATCGCCGATGGCAGGCGAACACCCATTGCCTCCACGCTGAAATCGAACCGCACGTACGAAATGGTCGTAGACGCGGCCAGTTGGCGACCCCTGCGACGCGTGGACCGCGACGGAGCGATGACCCAGATGCAATGGGACAGCAAGGGACAGCGTGTCGTGGGCACGGTGGATTACGAGGGGCGGGTGACCTCGTACACCTACGACCCCGAGGGGCGTCGCTCGGGATTCACCGGCCCATCATCGAGCAGCGGGGGTGCGTACAAGCAGAACAGCACGTACGACGAAGTGAGTAGCGGGACCCCAATGAAGGGGCTCTCCGCCCGCTACTGGGCAAGTGACGCCCTGCTCACCGCTGCGACATCGGGCGGCTGGATCGGTCGTAACGGCGCAGTGTCGCAGAACTGGCCGGAGTCGCCGGTCGGTGCACCGTGGTCAGCGCAATTCACCGGAACGTGGAACACAGGCGCAACGGAGGCCACCTGGGTGATTGAGGCGGTCGCCAGCTCCGGCGCGAACCTGCGGATGTATCTGGACAACGAGGAGTGCGTCCTGGACAGCCAGGATCGGTGTCGCCTGAAATTGCCAGCCGGTGACCACAGCCTGCGTATCGACTTCACCGCACCGGGCGCAGCCGCACTGCGGGTGACGGCCGGTAAGGAAGAAGGGGGGCGGGCCCCGGACAACCTCGCGGACCTCGAGCGCATCTACCCGGACTTCAACGTCACCTCGTCGACCACCACGAACGATGCGACGTCGGGCAACGGTCCTTTCCTCGCGACACGCACCTCGTACCTTGAGCCGTGGACCGGGAACCCGACGCGAGTCACCGGCGCCGGTGGACTCGCCAGTGAGGCGACATACGAGTCCGCCGGGCTTGGCCAGTGGGGTCGCAAGACCAGCGGTGTCACACCCGGTCGCCGGGTCACCGCCATGGACTACTGGCCGGTTCAAGGGGAGCCGGTGTCTTCACCCTGCCCGGGGGCGGACGCCGCGCAGCAGGCCGGTGCACTGCGGACCATCACCCGCAGCGATGGTGTTGTCATTCAGCGCTGGCACGATGCGGCTGGCCGCGTATCCGCGCTCCTCACCGCTCCCACCGCGGGTGACACAGCGCGGGGTGAGTTGGCCTGCTGGAAGTACGGCGCGGACGGGACCCTGCTGGCGTCGGCGCTCTACGGACCCGGCGGCGTCGCTGTCGAGAAGTCCACGGTGGAGGCACGGGTAGGCGGTGATCCACGGATCACCCGAACCTCGATCACCACGGATGCTGGTGCCGGGATCTTCCCCAAGGCGACTTCGACGCAGATGGTCACCGACCTGCTCGGCCGCGCCGTCTCGTGGACCGATGCGACTGGAGTCGTCTTCACGTACACGTATGACATTCACGGCCGACAGTTGACGCGCACCGCGACCCTCGCAGATCGCACCTTGGTCACATCAGCCGAGGAGTACGACTCCCTCACCGGTCGACCTACCCGCATGTTGATCGATGGCAAGGAGATCGCGCGGATCTCCTACGACCGCACGGGTCGAGTGAGCGCCGTGCGATATGCAACTGGGGTGACGCAGGCCTACACCTACCGACCGAACGGCTCGGTTGAGGTATCCCAGGTGCGCCTCGCTGACGGAACACTCGTTGAAGACAGCACGAGGAGCAATGTCGCCGGACGCATCTCCACTCGAGTCAGTGAAGTACGCGGTCCGTCGGGAACGCTGCTGCTCCAGCGTCGCTGGACCTACGGCTTCGATCAGGCTGCGCGCCTGGTTGAAGCAAACCTGGCACTGCGCGGTAGTTCG
>JBILVH010000016.1:0-14529 GCA_044370555.1 Candidatus Nanopelagicales bacterium | reverse complement strand
GACCTTTACCGTTCGGTGCCGACCCGGTCCGGCCACGGTCTCAGTATGCGACTCGATCTCGATGCACCAGTCCGGGCACTCGCGGGCGCAAATCATGCAGGAGGTGCATGCCGCCCCGTTAAGCGCGATGTAGCCCCTGGCCCCGGTCACCGCGACTCCTCGGGAACGCCGAGCGGCCGACGCCGCGAGCCTTCCTCTCGCCCGGGCCAAGGAGTTTCCAACCGCGCGTTGAGCGGAGCGTCCTTGCGCAGCGGTGCGGTCGATTCCGGCAGCAGCAGGGGTCGCACGTCGGTCGCGCCAAGGACCCGTACGCCGAACATCTCGGCCAGTTCCCGCTCGTGCCACGCGGCGCCCGGGAAGACATCGGCAATGGAGTCCACGCACCAATTGCCGGCGGGCAGCACCGTCGCGAGCAGGTGTCGGCGCAGGGTGCCGGCCCCGCCTCCGGCGGCCACGATGTGCGCGATGACATCGAGGGCGCCGTCCGCTGCCTCGGCCGCGGTCAGCATGTCGAGGTAGCCGGCCCCCGAGTCGCGCAGTGTGCGCGCCGCAGCCCACCACCCATCCGGGGGACCTGTGCGCACCACGACCGGCGCCCGCTGCTCAGGCACTATCCACCGCCGAGGACCGTGCACCTGCATCGCGACCCAACGCGACAAGTGCGGCGATCAACCCTTCCGGGTGCGGCGGGCAGCCGGGGACGTACGACGCCACGGGCAGCAGGGAGTCGATCCCGTTGACCACGCTGTAGGAATCCCAATAGGGGCCACCACTATTGGCGCAGGCGCCGAAGGACATCACCGCCTTGGGCTCAGGCAATCGCTCCCATGCGCTGCGGAGTGCGGGCAACATCGTGTGGGTCACAGTGCCCGCCACGACCAGGACGTGTGTACTCGACGGCGTCCGTTCGTGGTCGCTCGCGGGCACGAGTAGGCCACGAGCTATGGCGGCGCCGACCTCGACCGCACAACAGGCAAGGCTGGCGCTGTGCACAGTCACCATGACATCGGGGGCCCCTGCCACGAGGTAGTCCACCCCATGGAGCCTAATGCTCAGCCGCTGCGCGTCACCACGTAGTCGCACAGACCGGCAAGCGCATCCCTGGCCGGACCGGAGGGCACATCCGTGAGCAGGGAGCGAGCGTCGTCCGCCCACACCTGCGCAACCTCCCGAGCCTCCGCGAGAGCGGGGTGTGCGCGCAGACTACGAAGTGCCTCCGCGTGCTCGGCATCGTCAGGAAGCGGACGGGTGAGCAGGTCGCGGAGACGGTCATCGGCGGTGCGCAATGCCAGGAGGCCCGCCAGCGTGAGCACCCCTTCACGCAGGTCGGTACCTGGGGTCTTACCGGACTGGGTGGAGTCGCTCGTGATGTCAACCAAGTCATCGGCGAGTTGAAATGCGACACCGATGCGCTCACCGAATGCCGTCAGGGTGTCGGTGACGCGGGCATCCACGCCCGCCGCCATCGCCCCGAACCGCGCGGACGTGGCGATCAACGAACCGGTCTTGTCAGCGAGGACGCGCAGGTGGTGAGCAACCGGGTCCTCCCCTTCGGCGGGCCCGAGCGTCTCACGGATCTGCCCAGTGCACAGGCGCTCGAACGTCCGCGCCTGGATGCGCACCGCCTCCGGCCCGAGGTCGGCGAGAATGTCGGATGCGCGCGAGAAGAGGAAGTCGCCGGTCAGGATCGCGACCGTGTTGTCCCAGCGGGCGTTCGCCGACGCGGCACCCCGGCGCAAGTCAGCCTCGTCCATGACGTCGTCGTGGTAGAGCGTTGCGAGATGGGTCAACTCGACGACGACTGCCGACGGGACTACCCCCGGCGCATCCGCGTCGCCGAAGTGTGCCGCCAGGAGGACGAGCAGCGGACGAAACCGCTTCCCGCCCGCGTCGACGAGATGTCGCGACGCCTCCGTCACGAACGGATAGTCGCTGCGTACGGCATCGCGCAAGGAGTCTTCGACCCGCTGGAGCCCGGCATCGAGGGCGGCAGACAGCGCGGGATCGACAGTGTCGAGACCCGTGGGGCGTTCCGGTGCGGTGCTCATCGTGCGGCCATCATCCCTGGCACCGGCCCGGACCGCTACCGCAGGAAGACGTCAGCGCGCTGCAGCAGCTCGATCACCGGCTGTGGGAACACGCCCAGGATCACTGTGACCGCCGCGCTTATCGCCAGGGCGAGGGTGGTGAAGCCCGAAGGCAGGACCACCGAGGCGCCATCCGGCTTCGGGTCCGTGAAGAACATGAGAACAATCACACGCCCGTAGAAGAAGGCTGCCACGACGCTGGCCACCAGGGCCACGACGACGAGGGCGGCGGCACCGGACTTGATCGCGGCATCGAAGACCAGGAACTTGCCGATGAACCCGCTCGTGAGGGGGATTCCGGCGAGGGCGAGCATGAAGATCGCAAAGGCCGAGGCGACCAGCGGCGAACGCTTGCCGAGGCCCGCCCACTTCGACAGATGCGTGGCTTCGCCGGTCGCGTCTCGGACCATCGACACCACGGCGAAGGCGCCAAGGGTGGTGAATGCGTATGCCAGCAGGTAGAACAACGCACCGGCCAATCCCTCGCGGTTCGCCGCTATCACACCCACCAGGATGAAACCGGCCTGGGCGACGGAGGAATAGGCGAGCATCCGCTTCACGTCGCTCTGCGTCACCGCGACGATGGTGCCGATGACCATGGTCAGGATGGCGATCACCCAGAGCATGGGCTGCCAGTCCCACCGCAACCCCCCGAACGCTACGTAGAAGATTCGCAGCAGCGCACCGAAAGCGGCCACCTTGACGGCGGCTCCCATGAACCCGGTGAGCGGCGTGGGGGCACCCTGGTAGACATCCGGAGTCCACTGGTGGAAGGGGGCAGCACCTATCTTGAAGAGCAGGCCAACCGCGATCATCGCCATGCCGATGAGCGCCAGCCAGTCCTGCGCGGGATTGGCCGACAGCGCTTCGGCGATCCGAGGGATGTCGATCGAGCCTGCGAAGCCGTACATCAGTGCGGCACCGAAGAGGAAGAAGGCCGAGGAGAACGCACCGAGGATGAAGTACTTCAGGCTTGCTTCCTGGCTCAGCAGACGACGTCGACGGGCCATGCCGACGAGGAGGTACAGCGGTAAGGACATCACTTCAAGGGCGATGAACATGATCAGCAGGTCGTTCGAGGTGACGAAAAGGAGCATGCCGCTGACCGAGAAGAGCATGAGCGGCCAGATCTCGGTCTGCAGGAAGCCGCGCTCGGTGAAGGCGCGCTCGTCAGCCGAACCAGGCAGCGCCGAGGCACGCGAGGCGAATGCATCACCGGCCGGATCGAGCTGCCGCTCGGCGAGGAGCATGGCTCCCACGATGGCGACCGCGAGCACAGTGCCCTGTAGGAAGAGCGCTGGTCCGTCGATCACGACCGAGCCAACCGCGGTTATCGTCCTCGTTCCCGCCTGCGCGACCACCATCACGAGGGCCGCAACTAGAGCGCCGAAGGTGAGCACGAGTTGCACGGGGCGCCTGGCCCGGCGGCCGACGAACGCCTCGACGAGAACGCCAATGACCGCGGCGCCTACGACGATCAAGAGCGGGGCAAGGGCCGAGTAGTCGAGGCTCGGTGGCGTGAACTTCTCCTCCGCGAGGAGCGTGTAGCCCGTCATGGCTGGCTCCCGTCAGCCGCCGTGACGATTGCGATGGTGCGCTCCACGGCCGGGTTGACCACATTGGTCAGGAGGGTCGGGACGAAACCGAGTACGAGCGTGAGCGCCACGACCGGGACAAGCGCGGTGACCTCGCGGCCGCGTAGGTCGGCCATTCCATCGATACCCGGCCCCGGGGGACCGGTCATGGACTTCTGGTAGAGGCGCAGGGCGTAAGCCGCGGCCAGCACGATGCCGACGGTCGCCACGACGGCGACCGGCACGTTGTACTCGAAAGTTCCCAGGAGCACGAGGAACTCACCGACGAAGGGGGCGAGTCCCGGGAGCGCGAGTGCGGACAGTGCAGCGAATAGGAAGAATCCGCCGAGGACCGGAGCCACTTTGGCAACACCGCCGTAATCGGAGATGAGGCTCGACCCCGAGCGCCGCGCCATAAGGAATCCGGCGGTGAGGAAGAGCGCCGCGGTGGACAGTCCGTGGGCCACCATGTAGACCACGGACCCCGACTGACCCGCTGAGGTGAACACGAAGATGCCGAGCGCGATGAAACCGAAGTGCGACATGGAACTGTAGGCGAACAGGCGCTTCATGTCCGCCTGGCCCAGAGCGACTAGCGCGCCATAGATGATGCCGATGACCGCGAGGGCGATGACCATCGGGGCGAAGAAAGCGGAGGCCCCGGGGAAGACCGGGAGCAAGTAGCGAATCATCCCGAACGTTCCGACCTTGTCGAGCACGCCGATGAGAAGTACCGCGGTCGCGGGGGTCGCCTCGCGCGCGGCGTCGGGCAGCCACGTGTGGAACGGCCACAGCGGAGCCTTGATCGCAAACGCGATGAAGAAGCCGAGGAACAGCAACTTCTCAGTCGTCGGGTCGATGGGGAGCCCGATCAGTTCGGCAAAGCTGAAGGTGCCCTTGCCGAGCACCTGGGCGGACACGACGTACAACCCGATCAGCGCACCGAGCATGAGTAGGCCACCGACGAGGCTGTAGATCAGGAACTTCACGGCGGCGTAAGCCCGCTGCGGCCCGCCGAAGCGGCCGATCAGGAAGAACGTCGGAATGAGCATCACTTCGAAGAAGACGTAGAAGAGGAACACGTCGGTGGCCGCAAACACCCCGACCATCGTGGTCTCTAGGGCGAGGATGAGGGCGAAGTAACCCTTCACCGTGCCGCGGCCACTCGTCGCACTGACATCGTTCCAGCCCGCGAGGATCACGACGGGAACCAGTGTCGTGGCGAGCGCTACGAGCACGAGGCCGATGCCATCGACACCGACGGAGTAGGAGATGCCCAGGGCGGGGATCCAGGGGTGCGACTCGACGAACTGGAAGAGTTCCGCCGATGCTGCATCGAACCGCAGCGCCATCAGGATCGTCAGGACCAGCGGGATCAGAGATACCCCGAATGCGACCTGCTTGACGAGGTCGGGACGGTTCTGTGGCAGCAGTAGGACGAGCACACTGCCGACGAGTGGGATCACTCCGATCAGGGTCAGCCAGGGAATCGTCATGGGAGCCTCACCACAACGAGGACCAACGCCACCAAGATCGCTCCTCCCAGCATGGCCAGTGCGTACGTGCGCGCGAATCCGGACTGCAGTCTGCGCATCCGTCCGGACAGACCTCCGACGAAGGCGGCGAGTCCGCCCACGATCCCGTCCACGACGGAACGATCCGCCCACACCAGCGACCGGGAGAGCCAGTAGGTCGGCTTCACCGCGATGGCGTCATTGATGGCATCGTCGTAGAGGTTCGCCCGTGCGATGCGGGTTGCGAGGGAGACCGCGGTCGGAGCCTCCGCTGCGACCGGGCGTCTGGCGTAGAGCAGGACGCCGATGGCGACACCGATCAGCACGACAACCAGCGTGATGCCCTCGAGCACGATGGTCGGAATCGGGAACGGCCTCTCCTCCAGTCCGGTCACCGGCTCGAGCCAGGTGACGATGTTGCCCCAGTAGAGCAGGGCGAGACCGGTGAAGAGCGATCCGATACCGAGGATGATGAGGGGGATCGTCATAACCTTCGGGGACTCATGGGGGTGGGCGTCGTCCTCCCAGCGAGCCTTGCCAAAGAAGGTCATCACGAACATGCGCGTCATGTAGAAGCCGGTGATGCCTGCGGCGAGCATCGACAGGATGCCGACGGTCACGCTCACCTCAAAGGCCGCGTGAATGATCTTGTCCTTCGACCAGAACCCGGAGAAGGGTGGGATCCCGATGATGGCGAGGTATCCGGCGAAGAAGGTCAACCAGGTCACCATCATCGCCGTGCGCAGAGCGCCGAAGCGCCGCATGTCGACGGTGTCGTTCATCCCGTGCATGACCGACCCGGCACCGAGGAAGAGGTTCGCCTTGAACACGCCGTGGGTGAGCAGGTGGAAGATCGCGAAGACGTATCCGACCGGACCGAGCCCTGCCGCGAGCACCATGTAGCCGATCTGGCTCATGGTGGATCCCGCGAGTGCCTTCTTGAGGTCATCCTTCGCCGAACCGATGATGGCACCCATCAGCATCGTGATGGTGCCGACGACAACAACGGTGGTCGCGGCAGCGATGGAACCGTCGTAGATCGCACCGCTGCGCACGATGAGGTAGACACCGGCAGTGACCATCGTGGCCGCGTGGATCAGGGCGGAGACTGGCGTCGGGCCCTCCATCGCATCCAGGAGCCAACCTTGCAACGGGAACTGCGCGGACTTGCCGCAGGCCGCGAGGAGGAGCAGGAGTCCGATCCAGGTCAAGGTGCTGTCGCTGGCCTCGCCCGCCTGTGCGAACACCTCTTCGAAGGCCACGGACCCGAAGGTCACGAAGATCAACATGATGCCGAGGCTGAGGCCTACGTCACCGATGCGGTTCATCACGAAGGCCTTCTTCGCGGCAGCGGCAGCGCTGTGCTTGTACTGCCAGAAGCCGATGAGGAGGAAGGATGCGAGACCCACTCCCTCCCAGCCGACGTAGAGCAGGAGGTAGTTGTCCGCGAGGACGAGCAGGAGCATGGACGCGACGAACAGGTTCAGCATGCCGAAGAATCGCCGGCGGTCCGGATCATGCGACATGTAGCCGATGCTGTAGACGTGGATCAGCGAGCCGACGATCGTGATCAGCAGGACGAAAACCATCGACAACTGGTCGAGTTGTAGGGCGACATCGGCCTCGAAGTTGCCGACCAGCGTCCAGGTGTACAGATGCTGGACGACGGTTCGCTCCTCCGCTGGACGGCCGAGCAGGCCGAGGAGGAGCACCACGGAATAGATGGCCGGGATGACCACCATGGCGGTCCCCAGCAGGTGACCCCAGCGGTTGAGTCGCCGACCCCCGACGAGGAGCACAAGTGCGCCGACCAGGGGCAGCGCAACGAGGGTCCACAGGTAGGCGAACACACCTGCCCCAGCAGGTGAAAGCCCGATCTCGGTCAGCATCTCCCTCGCCTCGCGTCAGTACTTCAGCAGATTCGGTTCGTCGACCGAGGCCGAGCGACGGGTCCGGAAGATCGTCACGATGATCGCGAGGCCGATGACGACTTCGGCGGCGGCGACCACCATGACGAAGAACGCGACGACCTGGCCGTCGAGATTGCCGTTCATGCGCGCGAAAGCGACAAAGGCGAGGTTGGCGGCATTCAGCATGAGTTCGACGGACATGAACATCACGATCGCGTTGCGGCGTACGAGGACTCCGATGGCACCGAGGGAGAATAGGATCCCGGCAAGGACTACATAGGCGGACGGAGACATTACTGCGCCTCCCTACCGTCGGCCACGGGGTGGTCGGTCGGTCCGATCGCCGAGCGACCAGTCGACAGATCCTCGACCTCGTCATAGGCGGCAACATCGACCGGGCGCACGTCCCCGCGGCCCCGGACCGGCTCGGGGACCGACAGTAGGGTGGGTGAGCCGTCCGGCAGCAGGGCGGGGGTGTCGACCGCGTTGTGGCGCGCGTAGACGCCGGGGTTCGGCAAGGGTGCGACGTCGGCACCGAGGCGGGTGCGCTCCTCGGAGAGTTGACGCTGGGTCGCCCTCGGTGTGATGCGCTCGCGGTGAGCGAGGATCATCGCGCCCATCGCCGCCGTGATGAGAAGCGCCGACGTGATCTCGAAGGCCAGGAGGTAGTCGGTGAAGAGCAGGCGTGCGATGCCCTGGACGTTTCCGCCGTCAGCGGCGTTCGCCCCGTCGAGTCCCACCGAGGACGCCTCGGAGAGGCCGTTGACGATTCCGGCGGTGAGCAGGATCCCGAAGCCCGCGGCCATCAGGATGGCAGCCCACCGCTGCCCGCGCAGGGTCTCGATGAGCGAGTCGGAGGAGTCCACGCCGACGACCATGAGGACGAACAGGAAGAGCATCATGACGGCACCGGTGTAGACGATGATCTGCACCATTCCCAGGAAGGGCGCGGAGTTCGCGACATAGAGCACGGCGAGGTTGATCATCGTGAGCGCGACGAACAGCGCGCTGTGCACCGCCTTGCGGGAGATCAGCATGCCGATGGCGCCGAGAACGGCGAGCACACCGCACACCCAGAAGACGACTACCTCGCCGGTCTCCATCACGCGCCGGCCTCCGTGCGCTGATCCGGGGTAGCGCCAGTGACGCGACCCGCGTAGTAGTCCTGTTCGGTCATGCCGTCCACCATCTCGTGGGGCGGTGCGACCATGCCGGGGAGGAGCGGTGCAAGCAGGTCCTTCTTCTCATAGATCAGCGCCGCCCGGCTGCTGTCGGCGAGTTCGTATTCGTTGGTCATGGTCAGGGCACGGGTCGGGCAGGCCTCGATGCACAGACCGCAGAAGATGCAGCGTAGGTAGTTGATCTGGTAGACGCGGCCGTAACGCTCACCGGGCGAGTAGCGGCCTTCCTCGGTGTTGTCCGCACCCTGCACATAGATCGCATCGGCCGGACACGCCCACGCGCACAGTTCGCACCCGACGCACTTCTCTAGCCCGTCCGGCCAGCGGTTCAGCTGGTGGCGGCCGTGATACCGGGGCTTGGTGTGACTACCCGCCTCGGGGTACTGCTCGGTGACGACTTTCTTGAACATGGTGCGGAAGGTGACACCGAAGCCACGCAACTGGGTGGGAATCTCAGCCATTCGGCTCCTCCGAGGACGAGTCGGTACGGACGGCGGCGGCACCCACCGAGCGGCGCGAGGTGTACTCGAAGGTCTGACCCGGCAGCGGTGGCACGGGGAACCCGCCGGCGAAGGCGTCGAAGGGCGCCTTCGCCGCCTCTTCCTCGGCCGCGCGCGCCGCTCGGTCACGCGCTGCCGTACGAGCCTGGACGGCACCCGTGATGGCGATCACGACCACGATGGCCACAGCGGCCAATACCAGCAACTGAGTCGTGTCAAGTGTGTACTCATTGCGCAGCACCCGAGCCGTGGCCACGATCAGGATCCACGCGATCGACACTGGGATGAGGAACTTCCAGCCGAACTTCATGAACTGGTCGTAGCGGAGCCTCGGGAGGGTACCGCGCAACCAGATGAATACAAAGATGAAGATCTGCACCTTGAGCAGGAACCAAAGGATTGGCCACCAGCCCTGGTTAGCGCCTTCCCAGAGCGAGATCGGCCACGGTGCACGCCAGCCGCCAAGGAACAGCGTCGTACACAGGGCGGAGACCGTGACCATGTTGATGTATTCGGCGAGGAAGAAGAGCGCGAACTTGAGGGACGAGTACTCGGTGTGGAAGCCACCGACCAACTCACCCTCCGCCTCCGGGAGGTCGAAGGGGGCACGGTTCGTCTCACCGACCATGGCGGTCGCGTAGATGAGGAAGGACGGCAGCAGGATGATGCAGTACCAGATCGGCTCCTGGGCTGCCACGATCTCGGACGTCGACATCGACCCGGCATACAGGAACACGGCCACGAAAGACAGTGACATTGCGATCTCGTAGGAGATCATCTGCGCCGAGGATCGCAGCCCGCCGAGAAGCGGGTACGTGGAACCGGATGCCCAGCCGCCGAGAACGATGCCGTAGATACCGATCGACGCGATAGCGAGCACGTACAACACCGACACGGGGAAGTCGGTCAGTTGCAGTGGAGTCTCCACGCCGAAGATCGAGACGGTCGGACCGAAGGGGATGACCGCGAAGGCGACGAATGCCATCGATGCGGAGATGACAGGAGCGAGCCAGTAGACCGCGAGATGCGCGGTCCGCGGGATGATCTCCTCCTTCAGGGCGAGCTTGAAGCCGTCCATCAGCGACTGCAGCAGGCCGGCCGGCCCGACGCGATTAGGCCCGATGCGATTCTGCATCCTCGCGACCACCCGCCGCTCCCACCAGATGGTGAACAGCGTCATCAGCACGAGGATCGCGAAGATGGCCACGACCTTGATGAGTACGAGCCACCACGGATCGTTCCCGAACAGACTCATCAGGCACCCCCTCGCACGTCGACGGCAGCCCCGGGCAACACTCCGAGCTCGGAGAGCTTCGAACCGGGCGAGTTCCAGGGCACCCAGACCACCCCGTCGACCATGTCCTCAAGCACCAGGGGCAGGCGCACGGACGCACCACCCGCGCTGACCGACACGATCGCGTCCGGGACGAGGCCGAGGGACGAGGCCGTGGCCGCCGAGCACTTCGCGACGGAGGGGCGGCGGGTGCCCGCAAGATGCGGGTCGTTGCCTTGCAGTGTTCCGTCGTCGAGCAGCAGGCGCCACGAGTCGAGGACCACGCGACCGCCGGTGACCCCCGCGGGCGCGGCATCCGGTGCCGACGGCCGCGCACCGCGCCAGGCCCCCATGGCCGCCACTTCTGCGCGCAGCGCCCGCACCTCGCCCGTGCCGAAGGGGACGTCCATGGCCTCGGCGAGCATTCCGAGCACCCGACCATCGGGCACGAACGTGTGGCCACCGATCGCCTGCGGGAAGGCCCGCTCGCGCCCTTCCCAGTCGACGAAGGTGCCGGCCTTCTCCGTGACCACGGCGACCGGGAAGACGACATCGGCGAACTCGGTGACCTCGCTGTGCCGCGTCTCGAGGGATACGACGAACGCGGCGCGCAGGCCGGCGCTCAACGCGGCGGCGTACGGCGTGTCCGCGGGGTCGACACCTGCGACGAGCAGCGCTCCGACCTCGCCCCGCGCGGCCGCCGCTGCGATCTCCGCCCCGTCACGACCCGGTGATTCGGGGAGTGCGTGGGCATCGATCCCCCAGACGGACGCGACCTCGGCGCGGGCCGCGGCGTCGGTGATCGGGCGGCCACCGGGCAGAAGCCCGCACAGGGCGCCCGCATCGAGCGCACCGCGCTCCCCCGCACGTCGCGGCACCCACGCCAGGGCGCACCCCGTCGCCTCAGCGGCGCGCACGGCGGCACTGAAACCACCAGCGGTCAGGGCCAGTCGCTCACCGACGATCAGGACGGCACCTGGCGCAGCGAGCGCATCGCCAAGCCCATGTGCATCGCTCCGACGCGCGATCGCATCCAGGACCGCGGCTTCGCCGCCGGGTACGACCGGCACATGGCGTCCGAGCATCTTCTCCAGGCCGCGGGAGGCCGTCGAGCCGACGCTGACCACGGACGTGCGACCCCTGCGGGCCGCTGCCCGAAGGCGGAGCAGGAGGATCGGGGACTCGTCCTCGGGCTCGATGCCGACCAGCACGACGGTCGGCGCCGCAGCCAGGTCGGCGTACGTAACACCGAGCCCGCGCCCCGCCACGCGTGCCCGCAGGAACGCGGCCTCCTCCGCTGACGTCGCGCGGGACCGGAAGTCGATGTCGTCGGAGTGCAGTGCTACGCGGGCGAACTTGGCGTAGGCATAGGCGTCCTCACGGGTCAGTCGGCCACCGGTGAGCACTGCCGCGCCCCCCGCGGCCGCTAGGCCCCGGGCCGCCGCATCCAGCGCCTCGGGCCACGAGGCCGGCTGCAGCACACCGTCACGCCGAACCATCGGGTGCGTGATGCGGTCCGAGGTCTGGTACGTGAACGCGAACCGGCCCTTGTCGCAGTTCCATTCCTCGTTGACCTCGGGGTCATCCCAGGCGAGGCGCCGCATGACCACGTCGCGTCGGACGTCGGTTCGCAGCGCACATCCGGATGCGCAGTGCTCGCACGCAGTCGGGGTGGACACGAGGTCGAATGGTCGGGCCCGGAAGCGGTACGCGGCACTCGTGAGCGCCCCCACCGGGCAGATCTGGATCGTGTTGCCCGAGTAGTACGAGTCGAAGGGCTCGTCATTCGCCACGCCGACCTGCTGGTGCGCGCCGCGCTCGAGCAGCTCAAGCTTCGGATCGCCCGCGATCTCGTCGGCGAATCGCGTGCATCGCGCGCACGAGACGCACCGCTCGCGGTCGAGCAGGATCTCGGCATTGATCGGGATGGGCTTGGGGAAGGTGCGCTTCTCGAGCTCGAAGCGCGTCTCAGGGCGACCCGCGGACATGGCCTGGTTCTGCAGCGGGCACTCGCCACCCTTGTCGCAGATAGGGCAGTCGAGCGGGTGATTGATCAGCAGGAACTCCATGACGCCCTGCTGGGCCTTGTCCGCCATCTCCGAAGATCGACTGGTTCGCACCTTCATGCCCGGGGTGACCTCGATCGCGCAGGCAGGCTGCGGCTTCGGATTGCCTTCGATCTCGACCAGGCACATGCGGCAGGCCGCGACCGGGGCGAGCAGCGGGTGGTCACAGAAGCGCGGGATCTCGTTGCCGATGAGTTCGGCGGCGCGGATGACCAACGTACCCTTCGGGACGGCCAGCTCGACGTCGTCGACGGTTACCTCGACGAGTTCCGTGGCGGAAGGGGTGCCGGGCGCAATGGTCACCGGGCACCCGCCGCAGTGAAGACGTACGACGCAGTCGGATCGAAAAGGTCATCGACGGGGGTGTGCGTGGCGGCCTCGAACTCCTCGCGGAAGAACTTGAGGGCAGAGGGGTACGGTGTGGCGGCAGCCTCGCCGAGTGCGCAGAAGGAACGACCGGCGATCTGACCGCAGATGTCGACCAGGGTGTCCATCTCCGCCGCAGTGCCGGCGCCTTCCTCGAACCGCTCCAGCACTCCGGTGATCCAGTACGTACCCTCTCGGCACGGCGTGCACTTGCCGCATGACTCGTGCTTGTAGAACTCGAGCCACCGCGTGACCGCCTTGACGACGCTGGTCGTCTCGTCGAAGAGCATGGGCGTACCCGTGCCGAGCATGGTGCCGGCGGCCGCCATGTCCTCGTAGGTGAGCGGCAGGTCGAGGTGGTCATTGGTCAACATGGGCACCGAAGACCCACCCGGCAGCCAGAACTTCACGCCGCGACCGTCGCGCATGCCACCGGCGTAGTCGAGGAGTTCGCGCATGGTGATGCCGAGCGGAGCCTCGTAGATGCCGGGACGGTTGACGTGTCCGGACACCGCGAACACCTTGAAGCCCGGCGACTTCTCCGTGCCGAAACTCCGGAACCACTCGACGCCGCGGTCCACGAGGTAGGGCAAGTTGGCAATCGTCTCGACGTTGTTCACCACGGTCGGGGAGGAATACAGGCCCGATACCGCGGGGAACGGGGGCTTGAGTCGCGGCTGGCCACGGCGGCCCTCGAGGGAGTCGAGCAGCGCGGTCTCCTCGCCGCAGATGTACGCTCCCGCGCCCGCGTGGACGGTGACGCGAAGATCAACACCGGTGCCCAGGATGTTCGTACCGATGAGTCCGGCGGCTTCCGCCTGGGCGACAGCCGCAGCCACGCGGCGGATCGCCTGCGGAACCTCACCGCGGATATAGATGAAGGCATGTCGGGCGCGGATCGCGTGGGACGCGATGATGACGCCCTCGACGAGCGAGTGCGGGTTGGCCATCATGATCGGAATGTCCTTGCAGGCACCCGGCTCTGATTCGTCGGCGTTGACGACGAGGTAATGCGGCTTGCCATCATTCTGCGGGACGAAACTCCATTTCAGGCCCGTCGGAAAGCCCGCACCGCCGCGGCCGCGGAGTCCGGAATCCTTCACCAGCCCGATCAGGGCATCGGGATCCATGGTGAGCGCGGTGCGCAGAGCTGAGTAGCCGCCGACGGCGCGATAGCCCTCGAGGGTCGGGAGATCCGGGCGATCCCAGAACTCGGTGATGACCGGTGTGAGCGGCATGCTCTACTCCTCCCCTGCCGTCGTGTTCGCCCGTGCCGGCGCACTGGGCGTTGGCGCCGCCATGCCACGCTCGCGCGCGACCCGCAGACCCGCGAGCATCAGATCGTCGGCGACCGGGCCTTCGGTCGCGAGGCCGTCGACGGGGAAGGCGAGGGTCCGCTCAGTCGCCCGGAACCCGCGCACCACGGGTCCGCGAGTGGAGCGCACCTGCTCGCCCCGCGCGAGCCGGTCTACGACCTCGACCGCACTCGTCGGGGTGACCTGGTCCATGAACTCCCAGTCCACCGTCATCACGGGTGCGTGCGTGCACGCCGCCTGGCACTCGATGTGCTCGAGCCAGAACTTCCCGTCGGGCGTGGACTCGTCGTGGCCGACGCCGAGCCGCTCGCGGAGAGCATCGAACACCGCATCCCCACCGAGCAGCGCGCACAGCGTGTTGGTGCAGACCCCGATGTGGTGCTGACCGACCGGACGGCGCTTGTACATCGTGTAGAAGGTCGCGACGCCGGCGACCTCTGCGGGAGTGATGTCGAGAACCTCTGCGCACAGCGCCATGCCCTCGGTGCTCACCTCACCCTGCTCGGCCTGCATCAGGTGCAGCATCGGAAGCAGCGCGGACCGCGCATCGGGGTAGCGCGACTTGATGGCCTCGAGCTGCGCGCGAAGATCCCCCGCGCCATCGGATGCACTCGAACTCATCGGTCCACCCCACCCATGACCGGATCGATGCTGGCCACCGCGGCAACGACGTCGGCGACCTGGCTGCCCTCGGACATCGCGGGAACAGCTTGCAGATTGGTGAAGCTGGGGTCGCGGTAGT
>JBILVH010000187.1:0-4142 GCA_044370555.1 Candidatus Nanopelagicales bacterium | reverse complement strand
CAGGCCGGCGAAGGGGAGTGCGAGTGCTTCCTCCGCCCGCGGTGCAGCCCGCGGGACCCAGCGCTGGTCGTGGCGGTCCGACCCGGCGAGTACGTCAAGGGCTCGGGCGACCTCCACGACCGTCCGGGCCATAGGGCCGACGTGATCTATCGCGGAGACGAGGCTCATTACGCCGGTGTACGGGACTAGGCCGAAGGTCGGCTTCAACCCGACGATGCCGCAGAGGGCGGCCGGGATCCGGATCGAACCACCTTGATCGGCGCCGAGCGCGAGATCGCACGCACCGGTCGCGACCAGGATCGCACTGCCCGATGAGGATCCGCCGGCCGATCGGCCGACATCATGCGGATTTGCTAGCGCAACGGGCTTCGACGTGCACGAGGCGCCGCCGATGCACAGGTCCTCGGTCTGCGACTTCCCCACGATGCGGGCGCCTGCGTCGAGGAGGCGTCGTACGCATTCGGCGTCATCGACGGATACGTGGTCGATCGGGAGTGCCGAGCCGACACTGATGGGCAGCCCGGCGACCGCGATGCTGTCTTTGATCGCGACCCGAACCCCGGCGAGCGGTCCGCTGTCGTGTGTGACGATGTCGCACTGCCACGCCCATCCATCGCGAGGGTCTGCCGGAGGCCGCCCGCGGTCCCGCCCGGTGTAGGCGGCGGCGCCCGCAGTGACCGGGGTATTCCAGAGCTCGGTGTAGGACTCCTCCACCCCGCGCGCCGCTTCGGTGATCGCAGCTACCTCGACCTCGGTGAGCTTCCACCCGAGGCGTTGGCCAGCAGCGCGGACCTCATCAGACGACGGGCCGCGCAGGAACGACTCATGTTCCACTGTGCACCTCCCCGCGTTTGGCCGTCGCGCGGTCGCCGAGCACGATCATCGCAACGGCGACGATGATCAGCGGAATTGCCACGGCGCTGCGGGCTCCGGGCCACTCACTCAGCACGACCACCGACAGAGTAAGCGCCACGAGTGGGTTCGCGAAGGCGTACGTCGATGCGACGGACACCGACGACAGGCCGACGATGCGGTAGAAGACGATGAGAGCCAGAACCGACGAGACGACCGTGAGCCACAGGAGGGACCCGGCCGCCTGGACCGTCCAGGTGATGCCGGACCACTCGTCGCGTTCGAAGGCGACCGCGACGAGTACGAGTCCGATGCCGCCGATCGCGATCTGGCGGAAGCTGGTCACCAGCGGGTCATCCGCCCCGCCGCGTCGGGCCGTGATGTAGGTCCCCACCGACCAGCCGATCGCGCTGGCGATGCCGAGGCTGAGCGCGCCTGGTCCGATGGATAGCGAGTCGGGACTCGCGAGCAGCAGGGCGCTCGCTCCAAGTCCGAGCACTACCCCGATGAGGACGACGGCACGGGGCCGCGGACCCCAGACGACGCGCAGCAGGGCGACCCATACCGGGACGGTGGCGATGAGTAGTGATGCGAGCCACGAGGGGACGCCGGCCGATTGGGCGCTGACGATGCAGCCGTTCCCGATCGTGAACAGCAGGACACCTCCGAGGACGTCGTACGGCAACTGTCGTCGGCTCGGCAGCACGGTGCGCCAGGACCTGCGTGTGACGACGATGGGCAGCAGGATCGCGGCCGCCGCCATGAAGCGCAGTGCTCCGACGGTCAGGGGAGGGATGTGGTCGACCACCGATGCGATGGCGAGGAAGGTGGATCCCCAGGCGATGTAGAGGAACGCGAGCAGAAGTGGCAGGCCCACGGCCCTCGTGGTGAATCGACTCATCGGACCGACCGGGTCGGCCTAGGTGTGCGGGGTCTGAGGGCCCGCATCGGGGCGGCTCATTCGAACGAGGTGTCGGTCACGGCATGACGTCGCCGCTGTTGGGGCCGAGGTTGGCTCCGACGTAGAGGTTGCCACCCGGGTCGCTCGCGAGGAGTACTGCGGTCGGGGCGACCTCGGCGGGGATCCCGAAGCGGCCGAGCGGCAACTCCTTGCGCTTCGCGGCCTTCCACTCCTCGTCGATGCCTTCGAGGATCGGAGTCTCGATGGGTCCGGGTGAGATCGAGTTGGCGAGAATGCCGAGCGGCGCGACTTCGAGGGCGAGGCTCTTCGTGAACGCGATAACCCCACCCTTTGCCGCGCAGTAGTGCGACAGCGAATGCCCACCCTTGATGCCGAGTTGGCTGGCGATGTTGATGATCCGGCCCCATCCGGACGTGACCATGAAGGGGAGTGCGTAGTGACAGGTCAGAAAGACTCCGGTCAGATCCACGTTGATCGTGTCCTGCCAGGTCGCGAGATCCATGTCAGCGACCGAGCCCTGCGTGGCGATGCCCGCCGAGTTGACCAGGATGTCGATTCCACCGAGTGACTTCGCTGCCTTGCGTACCGCGGCCTTCACGGATGCCTCGTCGGCGACGTTGATGCCGATGCCGGCGATGGCCCCCACCGACTTCGCGGCGTTCGTGGCGGCGCGGGCGCGGAAGTCAGCGATGACGACCTTGGCACCCTCCTTGACGTACGCCTCAGCGATCGCGGCACCGATGCCACCCGCTCCGCCGACGACGAGGGCTGTGCGTCCGGATAGTTGACGAGCCATGGTGTCCTCCTTTGTCCCGACCTGTGTGCTGTGGAGTTCAGAAGCGCATCTGGACCGAGAAGCCGCCGTCCACGATGATGCTCTGCCCCGTGATGTAACGGGCGCCCGACGACGCGAGGAAGGCCACGAGCGCTGCGATGTCGTCGGCTGTGCCGACGCGCTGCGCGGGGATCGCGGGGGCGACGGCTTTCAGGCCCTCCGGTCCGATGGAGTTGACCGGATCGAGGGACTGCGGGGTCTCGATGATGCCCGGGACCACGGTGTTGACCGTGATGGTCGGCGCCAACTCGAGGGCGAGTGAGCGTACGAGTCCGAGGATTCCGGCCTTCGCGGCCGCGTAGTGCGCGTGATTCGGCCAGCCGTAGACCGCACCGGCAATCGAGGACACAACGATCATCGAGCCGCCGTTGACCATGTGGGGACGGGCGCCGCGCAGAGTGCGCAGAACACCGGTGAGGTCGACCTGCATCATGTCGTCCCAGCGCTCGTCGGACATGTCCGCGAGGGGTGCATCCCGCAGAATGCCCGCGGCGGCAACCACGACCTCGACGGAGCCGAACGCTTCGGCGGCCGCGGCCATCAAGGCGTCGACCTGAGCTGTGTCGCGGACGTCCACGTCGATGACGAGTGCCGTGCCCCCGGCTGCGCGCACCTGTGCCGCGGTCTCCTGGGGGTCGTGGGGATCGCCCGGGTAGGTCGCGATGACCACGGGGTGACCCGCTCGAGCGAGGGCGACGCAGGACGCCCGTCCGATCCCGCTTGCCCCGCCGGTGACTACCGCTGCGCCAGACACGGTTCCTCCCAAGTGTGCGATTTGTCCGATGATATGGGTTGGGCCTCCCGGCCGTGAAGGATTCACCGCGTTCACCCCGGAGCGCGCGCCCCCCACCGCCACATCCTCACGGTGTCAAAACGAGCCGGAATATGGGTCGTTTTGACACCGTGAGGGGAGGGCGGGGGCGGCCGAGGGGCGGTGGGGTGGACCGGCTCGCATAGGCTCACGGGCCATGCGCGTATTGGGTCGGATCATGCGACTGTGGCGCCCGTACGTCGGCCGGTTGCTCCTATCGCAGGTCTTCCTGGTCCTGAGCGCCGTGACGACGCTGGGGACTGCGGCCCTCAACCAGCGGCTGGTCAACGACGGCCTACTCGCCAAGGACACGGCCGTGGTGGTCGAGACCGGGATCTGGATGGCGGTCCTCGCGGTCGTCTCGGGTCTGTTCCTCACCGGGACCCTCCTGCTCGCGGTGTTCTTCTCGCAGGGCACCGCGTACGCACTGCGCACGATGCTGTACGACCGGGTCCAGGAATTCACCTTCGGCAACTTCGACCGGTTTCGGACCGGCAACCTGCTCGTGCGGCTGAGTTCGGACATCACCAACGTTGCCAATGCCGTGTTGTACGCCGTCCTGCTGGTGCTCTACGCGCCGATCATGATCATCATCGCGCTGGTCCTCGTCCTTGCCACCACGCCGAGCCTCACCTGGGTTCTTGCGGTCGTCGCCGTCATCGTCCTTGCCGGCTCGGCCGTGCTGGTCCCGTCCCTGGAGCGGGCATATGAGCAGCGACAGG
>JBILVH010000186.1:0-4170 GCA_044370555.1 Candidatus Nanopelagicales bacterium | reverse complement strand
TGAGCTCTGCGGAAACGGCGATGGAGTACCACCCGGCGCTGAGGGATGGCAGTTTCACGGCACCGTTGGCTGCTGACTGGGCACTGAGTCCGTTGACTCCCAGCCGTGCACCGCTGACCGGGTTTCCCTCAGAGTCCAGGATCGTGAGGGTCGGCCGTACGCTGCCACGGGTCGCGCCCAACCAGTTCGCAGGCTCCGCGCCGCTCGACTGCACTCGCACGTGGATCGGGGTCCCGGGGCGACCGACGGGCACCGATGCCGTCGAAACACCCTCGCTGATCGTGACGGGTGCGGTACGCCAGCGACCTACCGGATCGCGCCACCGTACGGTCGACCGCGGCCCCTCCCAGGCCAACCCCACGGTGGACCGCGTGCGCCCTACCACCCGAATAGCCGGGGCCGGGCGGAGAGTCCTGAAGGTTGCACGAGCGACTGGACTCAATCCCACTCCGGTGACAGCCGAGATGCTCACATCGACCCAGGCTCCGGATGGAAGATCGCTGACAATGGCCTGTGGTTCGACGACGCGGATGAGTTGCTCGGTCTCGGCTGTCGCCACGCGTACTGAGTAGCCGGTGACAACCGCGTCGGGTGATGCTGGTGCCCGCCACCTGATCCGCGCGCTGGACCCGCTCACCGCCGAAACGGTCACTGCGGAAGGACTTTGCGCCCGCTGCGGTGCCCTCGAACCATCTAGGCCCCCGATCGTTACCCACCCGGGCCCGAAACTGAGTCCGCGACAGCGCACTTTTCCGGTGAGCTGCCGCCAGCACCCATTGTTGCCGCCCGGCACGAAGGCCCCCGAATCCACAACTCCCACCATCGTGCTCACATGGGGGCGGCCGCTGCCGAGTTGGCCACTCGCATCCACGCCCCAACAGCGCACTCCCGGGCCGAGGCCCAGAGCGTCAGCTTCAGCCGTCACACAGAACGTGTCAGTCCCAGCGCGGATATCCCGCGCATCCCACAGGCCGAGAACGTTGACCACCTCGTCCGAGACGGTGAAGGCGCCCCCACCCAGCTGACCCAGCATCCCCCTCCCCCAACACACGGCGCGCCCTTCGGTGGTCAGGGCGCATGCGGTATTGGCACTCACCGCTACCTGATGTGCCGAGGCAAAGCGGCCTACTCGAGCCGGCCCAGCTCCGTTGCCCCAACAGAACACCTGCCGATCGGTGCTGACAATGCACGCACTGCGGCCTCCGACGGCCAGATGTGTAGCGGACGGGATGCCGTCGATCCGTAACGGCGTGGCTCTCCACAGCGGTAGGGCTTGCCCCAGTTGCCGGCCACCGTTGCCACCCCAGCACCACACCGCACCTGCGGCATCCAGCGCGCAGGCAAATGCTCCCGCAGTCGCCACCTGCACGATGTCGCTCAAGCCCGCGATGACGGTCGGCGATGGCGCATTCCGCCGCTGCGGGTCCCCCGTCTGACCGAACGCGCCGTCGCCCCAGCACAGCACCGAGCCCTCCCGCACGGCGCATGCGTGCTGGCCTCGGGCGCTGATGCTGTCCGCCGAGATGCCCGTGGAACGTGCGGTGTACGGCGATGCCGCGAGGTCAGCCGGATCGCGGCCCACGCCGAGTTGGCCCCGGGAGTTGGAGCCCCAGCACAGCACCTGCTCCTGTGCGTCGATCGCGCAGCCGAAGTCGTCGCCCACTGCGAGAGTCGTCGGGGCAACGACGGATGCCGCGGCCTGGTCCGGTGTGCGGCCCGGCCCGATCCCGATGACGCCCGCGGCGACCGCGACGATCGTCGCAGCCACGACCCACGGTCGAGCGGTCCGCACCATGCTCAGGACAGTAGCCGCCTAGGCTGGCCCGATGCTCGCCCTTAGCGTCGCGTTGCTCGGGTCCGTGCTCTACGGGCTTGCCGACTTCGCGGGTGGCCTCGCGGCGCGACAGACGAATGTGATGCGGGTCGTCGCTCTCTCCTCGGTCGCGGGGCTGGCGATCATCGCCCTCACGCTTCCGATCGCCGGAGGTGTGTGGTCCCCCGCCGCCGTGTGGCTCGGCGCTGTCACGGGTGTGTTCAGCGCCGCGGTGTTCGTCCTTCTGTATCGGGCCCTCGCGATCGGACCGATGGGCGTCCTCTCCCCCATCACGGCGGTCGTGGGGGCAGCGATCCCGGTCGCCTTCGGATTGCTGATCGGCGAGCAGATCAGCGCCCTCGGCTTCGCGGGGATCCTCCTCGCACTGATCGCCGTCGTGGTCATCAGCGCGAGCGGCGACCCGCTGCACCAGCGGCCCTCGGCGAAAGGGCTGCTCCTCGCCTTCGGGTGCGGCGTGGCGATCGCCGGGTTCTTCATCGTGCTGTCGCAGACACCCACCGACAGCGGTGCGGTACCTCTCGTCGTCGGGCGTATCGCCGCGACCCTGATACTCGGTGCCGCATTCCTAATCGGGCGACGCAACATGGTGCGCGGCACGGGGTGGCGACTTGCGGTGATCGCGGGAGCCTTGGATTCACTCGCGAACCTGATGTTCCTGGTGAGTGTCCGCGAAGGCCAACTCGCCGTCGTCGCGGTGGTGACCGCGCTCTATCCGGCGGCCACCGTGCTGTGCGCCCGCTTCATCCTCAAGGAGCGGCTCACCCGCACGCAGATCGGCGGACTCGTCGTAGCAGCCGCCGCCGTCACTGTGCTTGCGCTGCAGTGACGCCTTCCCGCCCCGGCTGATGCGGCACCGCTGAGACCAGCGAGCCGTTGGGGACGACGACCGCGCGGCCGGATAACTCACCGAGTTCGAGCAGTCTGTAGGCATCGACCGCATGTTCGAGGTCGAAGGTGACCACGTGCGGGACGATCGCGCCGCGCGCGCCGAGCTCGAGGACTTCGATCAACTCGGGGCGGCTCCCCCAGTACGTCGTCTGGATCGACACCTCGTACGGCACCCCGAAGAAGGACACGGGGAGCGTGCCGCCACCGAGTCCGACGATGGTGAGGTCGGCCATCGTGCGGGCGACCTGCGCGGCCAGAGCGAGAGTCGAGTCGGAACCGACGAAGTCGAGGACCACATCTGCACCCACCCCGCGGGTGTAGGCCCGGATCTGCGCGGCTGCCTGCGGATCATCGGCCATGACCGTGAGGTCCGCCCCGACGTCATGCGCGAGGTGCAGCGCGTCGTCGCGCCGGTCGACCGCGATGATGCGCGCCGAGGTAGTGGCCTTGAGGATCTGCACCGCCATGTGGCCGAGGCCCCCGGCCCCGATGACAACGGCGGTGGCGGTCGGCCCCAATTTGGACCACGACCGGCGGACAGCGTGGTACGGCGTGAGACCGGCGTCGGTGAGCGGGGCCGCCATGATCGGGTCGAGTCCGGCCGGGAGCGGTAGCACCTGGCGGGCCGAAGGTACGAGCATGAGGTCGGCCATGCCGCCGTCGAGGCCGAGCCCGCCGCCGCCACTGACGATGGGTGCGGCGCCGGGGTCCTCGCACAGGGTCTCGATCCCCAACGCGCAATGGGTGCAGCGGCCGCACCCCCACGGGCCGTAGATAGCCACCGGTTGGCCGATCTCGAGGTGGTGCACGCCGGGCCCGACGGCATAGACCCAGCCGGCGTTCTCATGGCCGAGAGTGAAGGGCGGTGCCCACGGCAGCCCACCGTCGAACTCGTGCATGAGGTGGATGTCGGAGTGACAGACACCGGCGGCACCGATGCGTACGACGACCTCACCGGGACCGGGCCCGGGGTCGGGCACGTCGACGAGGACCGGATCGGACTTCCATGCGAGGAGGCGGAGGGCGCGCATGTGCGCGTTATGCCCACTTGCCCCAAGAGCACGCACCGGCTGCGGACACGCGACAGCGCCGTCAGACTCCCGGCGACCGATCCCCTAGCAAGGCGCAAACCACGTCGCCGATGCTGACCATCCCGACGACGTGCCCGTCGGCAACGATCGGCAGGTGGCGGACCCGCTCGTCGGACATCGAGCGCATGAGCCTGTCGCACGTGGTCGCCAGGTCCGCCACGCGGACGTCGGTCGTCATGATCGACGCGACAGGCGCGCGCATCGACTCCGGCCCGTGCCGAAGCGACCAGACGATGTCGCGCTCCGAGATGATGCCGGCCAGGGAGCCATCGGCCTCGGTCACGATGAGGGCGCCGATCCGGTGGACCACGAGCAGACTCACGGCCTCGCCGATCCGAGCAGATGGGCCGATAGTGA
>JBILVH010000062.1:0-8799 GCA_044370555.1 Candidatus Nanopelagicales bacterium | reverse complement strand
GGCCTCGGCGAGGCTCACTCCACCGCCACCACCTCCGATGCGATCAATGACGCGCACCGCGACGTCGGCGTCGCTCAGTTCGGGGGCGAACTCCGCGACGACTGCCGGTCCCGAGCTAGGCACCGGCTCGGCGGGGAACGCGTGTGTGGCCGTCGATGCGATGAGCATCGGCGCGTGGACGCGGGCCTCCTCGATGACATTGCCCGCCCAACGATTGCGAGTCACCGTGGCGGTGTTGGCGCCGAGGGTGATCGCGGTGCAGTCGGCAGCGAAGGGTTCGTCGAGGATGGCTGATGCGTGCGCCGATACCTCATTTCCGCGCGGTGAGCCCACGGCGAGTACCGCCGCCGGGGAGAGTCGCTGCGCCACCTGGGCCAGGGCGCGGCCGGCCGCCATCGGGGTGTAGTCGGTGATCCGCGGGTCGACGCCGATGTGCGTCGTGGTTACTCCATACTCACCGAGCCGCGCGGCCGCGGCGGCCGCGTCGGCCCCCACCATGACGGCCTGCACGACCGGGTCGAGTGCGCGGGCCGCGGTGACCGCCTGGAGCGAGAGTTCGTCGAGGGTGCCTCGATCGTGGTCGACATAGACGAGGATCATGCGAGGACTCCGATCTCCTTGAGGATCTCCACGACCTTGGGAGCGGCCTCGGCCCCGGTGCCGAGCACCGTGGCCGTGCCGACCTCGACCGGGGGCAGGGCTAGGGCTACCTTCTCCAGACGTGCTGGGCGCGCCTCCGGTGTGGCGGTCTCGAGAGGCTTCTTGCGCGCCTTGATGCGCCCGGGGACCGACGGGTAGCGCGGGATGTTCAGGCCGTCCTTCACCGCGATCACCGCCGGCAGGGTGACCTCGTAGACCTCGCGCTCGGACCCGACGACGCGCTCGCACCGCGCAACGCGCCCATCGACCTGCAACCCCTTGACATTGGTGACGATGGGCCAGCCCAGCGCGTGTGCGACACGTACGCCGACCTGGTAGCCGGAGGTGTCCGCCGACTCGGTACCCACGATGACGGCATCGAAGTCGGTCGCGTCGGCCGCGATGGCCGCCGAGAGCGCCGCGGCAGTAGCTTGCGGATCCCACTCGGCGCCGTCGGTCTCGAGCACCACCCCGCGGTCGACGCCGACCGCCATCAGTTCGCGGACCTGCTCGACGGAGTCGGCCGTGCCGAGCGAGAAGGCGACAACCTCGCCGCCGTGCGCCTCGACGAGTTGTACGGCCGCTTCGGCGGCGCATTCCTCGTGGGGGCTGAGCGTCCAGCCCATGGCGCTGCCGCTGGTGTCGATGGCCGTCGAGTCCGCGGTCAGCGACCATCGACCCGGCGACAGGGGCACACGCTTGATGCAGACCGCGATGTTCACGACAGGATCCGATCGTTGGCCGGGTCGAACAGCGCACCGGAGCCCTCGACCGTCACGGGGTACTGCTCGCCGAGATACTCCACGACCAGGTGCGTGCCGGGGGCGGAGTACTCGGGCGGGAGGTATGACATGAGCACGTGCTTGCCGACGGATGGAGCCGAGCCCGCGGAGGTGACGTACGAGCGGCGCCCGTGCGCGTCGACGATGGCCTGGCCGTCCTTTGTGAGGATGGGCTCACCACCGAGCATGTAGCGCTTCTCACCGGTCGAAGACGTGTGGTCGTCGACGGTGAGGACGCACATCGTGGCGGCCGGTGCCTGCTCGCGGTGCCGCAGGTGCGCGGCTTTCCCGACGAAGTCGGCGTCCTTCACCTTCTTGGTGACCATGCCCGCCTCGACTGCATTGAACTCCGTCTCGAGATCCGAGCCGTACGCGCGGTACGCCTTCTCGAGGCGGCCGGTCGTGCCATAGACGCCGATGCCCACCGGGATGAGGCCGTGATCCTGACCGGCGGCCCAGATGGCATCCCACAGGGGGAGGCCCTCATCCATCGGCACGTAGAGCTCCCAACCGAGGTCGCCGACGTACGAGATGCGCGAGGCGAGGACCGTGCGGCCCCCGATGGTGATCTCTCGGCAGGTGCCGAAGGGGAAGCCGTCATGGCTCACGTCGTCCTCGGTGACCGCTGAGAGGATCGCTCGGGCATTCGGGCCCCAGACGCCGATCGTGGAGATCGCCTCGGTGAGGTCGGTGAATGTCGCCCCGGGGGCGGCGTGATCCTTGAACCACTTGAGATCAGCCATGCCGTGCGCGCCGCCCGTCACGACGCGGAAGTGCTCGGCGCCGAGTCGCATCACGGTGAGATCGGATCGGAAGCCGCCGTTGGGGGCCAGCACCGGCGTGTAGACGACCTTGCCGACGGCTACGTCCATCTGTCGGACGCACACGAGTTGCACCGTGTCGAGCGCACCTGGACCGGTGATGTCGAAGATCGCGAAGGCGGTCAGGTCGACCAGGCCTGCGGTCTCGCGCATCTGCAGGTGTTCGGCGTTGATGATCGGTGACCACCAGCGCGACTCCCACTCGGCGGTGCGCGGCATGACGGCATCACCGAACTTCTCGACCAGGCCCGAGTTGGAGTCGTACCAGAACGGCCGCTCCCATTGGACCGTTTCGTAGAACACCGCGCCGAGCGCCTTCTCGCGCTCGTAGTAGGGCGACATCCGCACCTCGCGGTTGGACGCCCACTGCTCCGCGGGGTGCACGATGCCGTACGTCTTGTTGAAGCCCTCGGCAGTGCGGTCCTTGATGTGCTTGGTCGTGGTCTGCTTGGGGTAGAACCGAGCGACATCGGAGGCGTGCAGGTCGATCTCGGGCTGGCCGAGCACCATCCACTCGGCCATCGCGCGTCCGACGCCCGGACCCTCCTTGACCCATACCGCCGAGGCGGCCCAGAGGCCCTTGACCTCGGGGGTCTCCCCGAGGATCGGCATGCCGTCGGGGGTCAGGGAGAGGATGCCGTTGATCGCGTACTTCTCGCCGATGGACTCATCGCCCACGATGTCGGGCATGAGTTCGAGGGCGTGCTCATCCTGGTCGGCGAAGTCGTCCGGGGTGAAAGGGAACTCGGTGGGGGAGAGCGCCGCCTCGGCGTTCGAGGGGATGTCCTCGGCGTCGTAGAGGATCGGACGGTGCGCGTAGGAGCCGATCTCGAGGCCCGTGCCGTGCTGCCGCTCGTACATATTGGTGTCCATGTCTCGCACGATGGGGTATTCGATATCGCCCTTGGCATCGGCGAACATCGGCACGGGGCCGATGTCCTTCATCTGGTGTACAGCGGGGGTGAGTGGGATCTGGGCGCCCGCCATGGCCGCGATCTGACGGCTCCAACAGCCGCACGCGACCACGACGTACTCGCAAGCGATGGTGCCGCGATCGGTGACGACCGCCGACATGCGGCCGTCAGCCACCGTGAGGTCGGTGACCTCGACGTTGGCGAAGGACTGCAGCGCGCCCATCTCGATCGCCTTCTCGCGCATGAGCGTGCCCGCCCGCAACGAGTCGCATACCCCGACACCGGGGACGAAGAATCCGCCCAGGATCACGTTCTCGTCGATGAACGGAACCTTCTCCTTGACCTGAGCCGGGGTGAGGATCTCCATGCCCTCGATTCCCCAGACCTTGCCGGAGGTGACACGACGGGTGAGTTCCTGCATGCGCTCGGGGGTGCGGGCGACCTCGATCCCACCGGACTCGGTGAAGGTATCCAACTCCTTGTACTGGCGCAGGCTGTCGAGGGTCAGGAGCGCCATCTCCTTGTTGTGGTCCACGAGGAAGATGAAGTTCGATGCGTGACCTGTCGACCCCCCCGGATTGGGCAGCGGCCCCTTGTCGATCTGGACGATGTCGCGCCAACCCAGGCGGGCCAGGTGGTAGGCGACCGAGTTGCCCACGATTCCGGCACCGATGACGACGCACTTCGCGGTGGTGGGGAGGCTGCTCATGGGGATCCTTTCGAGAGCGGTTACAGCATCTGCCGGATGGATTGTTCGAAACCTTCAATGTGACCGAGCATGACCTGCGCGGCCCGGTCGGGGTCGCCCTCGCGGACGGCTTCGAGGATCGCGACGTGTTCGCGTACCGCGTCATCGAGGTTCTCGAGCCGGTCCAGCGCGAGGAACCAGATGCGCAGTGCATGGGTGTAGTGCCGCTGGCAGGCGTCGGCGAGGTAGGCGCTGCGCGCGCAGCGGTAGACGAAGCCGTGGATGCGCCGATCGAGGTCGATGAGCGGTCGACTGCCGATGCCGTGCTCATGGAGCTCGGCGAGCAGGGCGTCTAGCTCGGCACGGTCCTCGTCGGTGATGCGCTCGGTGGCCAGCCGTGCGGCGGCGGGCTCGATGACCGTACGAACCTCCGACAGTGCGGCGAGGTCGCGCACGTCGACACTGGTCACGAACATGCCCCGCCGCGGGTAGATGTCGACCAACCGGTCCTGAGCCAGCATGCGCAGGGCCTCGCGGATCGGGGTGCGGCCCATGCCGAGCCGAGCCATGAGGTCCTGCTCGCTGACTACCGACCCGGGGGCGAGGTCCAGGGTGACGATCAGGTCACGGATGACGGCATACGCCTGGTCCGACAGCAGCGCATCCCCCGCGGGGACGCTGTTGGGCAGGGCGGCCAGTGCAGTCACGAGACTTATATATCAGTTGTCGGCTAGGCGTTCAAGGCGGTCCCAGTGCCTCCCGACCGACCGATGAGCCGCGCCAACTCGGTGCGTAGCCCGTCGAGACCGACGCGGACGACCTCGAGGGGGAGGCCGATCGCCTCGGCGGCCCGTTCGGCCGCGTGGCGCAACTCGGGAGTGGGGCGGCCGGCCAGCCAGACCACTCGCCGGTAGTGGCCGAAGTAGTCGTCGCGCAATTGGGGGTGCCGGTCGAGCCCGAGCTCCACGACGACGCTGCGGTGGAAGCTCAGCGCGAGGTAGTCGGTGAGCAGGTAGGTGCCCGGCTCAGCGGCCAGCAGACTCCGCAGTCGTTCGACCCCGGTGTAGACGTCGTAGCAGTGGTCACCGCCGAGGCGGTCGATGCCGTGTTGGGCAATGACCTCGTCCAGCGCACCGAAGGTGCCGCAGTCGGAATACGCCACGGCGACGCGGTCATAGGTGCCCCTCGCGCTGAGCTCGGTGACCAGCCGGTCCACCTCCCCCGCGATGCGTTCGGGGTGGTTGTGCAGCAACGGTGGCAGCGGATGGACGGTGACGGGCCAACCTTGCTCGGCGGTGAGATAGCCGATGTCCGCGGAAAGGGCACCGCAGGCGATGACCGCGATCACGCCCGCGTGGCCCCGGGGAAGGCGAGTTCTTCGACGAACCGATCGTTGAAGTCCGCGCGGTCGGAGAGTTCGACGTAGCGGATCTCTCGCAACAGCGCGGCCGCCCCGTGCCGTTCTGAATCGGAGAGGAGGGCCATCTTGGCGCCCTCACCCGCGACATTGCCCGCGCTCACGATCCGCATGACGGGCAACTTTGGCACCAGACCGATCCGTATCGCGCTGCGCGGGCTGAGATAGGTACCGAACGACCCGGCGAGGAGTACCTGGGTGATGTCAGCGTCGGTGATCCCGAGCTCCTCGCTCAGCAATCGCCACCCCGTGGAGATGGCTGCTTTGGCGAACTGGAGTTCGCGCACGTCGCGCTGGCTCAGGGCGACCGGTTGCCCCGAGCCCGATTCCTCCGCCGTGGCCAGGACGAACAGTCGCTCGCCGTCAGCGGTGACGAATCTGTGGGCGAGATCGGGGCGAAGTGCGGCGATCAGGTCATCGGCCAGGAACCGACCGGTGACGTCGAGCAGGCCCGCCTCGACGAGTTCGGCGACGGCATCGACGAGGCCGGAGCCGCACAGGCCGATCGGTGGCACATCACCGATCACCTGCAGGTCGAGTCCCTCGGGGGTGATCCGCACGACCTCGATCGCTCCGGGAGCCGCGCGCATACCGCTGCGGATCGACGCCGCCTCGAATGCTGGACCGGCCGGCGCCGCGGTTGCCACGAGTCGCTCGGCATCGCCGAGGACGATCTCGCAGTTCGTACCGATATCGATGAACAGGCGCAACCTCTTATCGCGGTCCATCCCAGCGGCGAGCACACCCGCGATGATGTCGCCGCCGACGTAGGCGCCGAGGCTGGGGAACGCATAAGCCCTCGCCGCCGGATGAATGGGTACGCCGAAATCCTCCGCCAGTAGCCCCTCGTAGTCAGCGGAGGAGAGGATGAAGGGCGCGACGCCGAGCGGCTCGGGGTCGATGCCGAGTGCGAGTTGGACCATGGTGGCATTCCCGGCGATGGCCATCTCGTAGACCGACCCCGGGTCCACACCGGCCTCCGCGCAGACGTCCGCGGTGAGGTCGGCCACGGTCGACCGAGCGAGGTCGCGCAGCCGCGCGAGCGACTCCGGGTCGAGCATCGTGGCGCTGATCCGGCTGATCACATCGGCGCCGAACGGTTGCTGCTGGTTGAGCATCGAGGCGACCGCGATGGGCGCGCCGGTGCGCAGGTCCATGAGAGTCGCCACGGCTGTCGTGGTGCCGAGGTCGAAGGCGACGCCGTACATCGATGCGACGGTGTCACCGGGTTCGACCGCGATGAGGTCCTCACCGACGACGACCGCGGTGACCTGCCAGTTCGCGGCGCGGAGGGTGCGGCCGAGGCTGCGGTGCAGGTGGCGGTCTACGTGCAATTCGAGATCGTCCATGGCATCGAGCACGCGCTGGATGTCCGGTCGTTGGTCGGACAGGGTCGGTTCGACCAGTGTGAGGAGGCGCTTCTGAACGGCGGGGCGCAGGATCACCTGTCGGCCGACGCCGACAGTCGCGGCCTTCGGTCGGGTCGTCATCTCCGGCACGGCGACGGTGAGGTCTGTGGTCGCAACGGCCATGCAGGCCAGTCGCCACCCCTCCTTCAGTTGAGTCGGGTCGAATGCCCTCGTATCGAGGCGCGAGACGGGTGTAGTGCCATCCGTGATTCGCACCTTGCACTTGCGGCAGGTGCCATGTCCGCCGCAGGTCGAATCGACGGGTACACCGTTCCAGAGGGCGGCGTCGAACACGCTGACACCCGTAGGAACGCGCACGGACTTGCCCGACGGCGTGAAGGTGAGGCTGACGCGACCGATCCCCTCGGCCGCGGCGCTGTCAACGGACGGATCCTCGGTGGTCATCAGCCTTCGGCGGCCTTGGCCTTGGCCCGGTGAGCGGCGATCCAGTTAGCCCCCCACTCGTCGTTGCCCATCATCAGATCGGCCGCCTTCACCGCGGTGATGATGCTCGGGGTGCGGGCGTCCATGATCGCGCTCGTGAGACCGGCGGTCATCGCCATCGGGAGGAACACCGAGTTCAGGGTGTGGCGGTCGGGCATGCCGAACGACACATTCGATGCGCCCACCGTCATGTTGACTCCGAGCTCGGATTTGATCAGGTGGATGGTCTCGAGGGTCTTCTTGACCAGGGTCGAGTCAGCACCGACCGGCATCGCAAGCGGGTCCACGACGATGTCCTCGATCGGGATGTCGTACTTGTCGACAGCGATCCCGACGAGGCGTTTGGTGAGTTCGAGTCGCTTGCGCGGGTCGTCGGGAATCTCCTCCTCGTCGTTGGGAAGGGCGATCACGGCGGCGCCGTAGTGCTTGACGAGCGGCAGGATCTGCTCAATGCGTTCATCCTCCGCGGTGACGGAGTTGATGAGGGCCTTGCCCTCATAGGCCGCGAGCCCGGCCTCGAGTGCCTCCACAACCGATGAGTCGATGCACAGCGGTAGGTCGGTCAGACTCTGTATCAGGCGCACCGAGCGAGCGAGCAGGGCCGCTTCGTCGACGAGTGGCGCACCCATGTTGACGTCGAGCATCATCGCGCCACCCTCGACCTGCGCAACGACGTCGATCTCCACGGCGGAGAGGTCGTCCGCGCGCAACTGCTCCTGGAACTTCTTGCGGCCG
The DNA here is from genome assembly GCA_044370555.1 of Candidatus Nanopelagicales bacterium. Taxonomy (GTDB): domain Bacteria; phylum Actinomycetota; class Actinomycetes; order S36-B12; family S36-B12; genus CAINMH01. The sequence continues at coordinate 950 of JBILVH010000062.1, read as the reverse complement.
GTCGGGTTGATCCGCTCGCCGATGATGCAGAACGGCTGGTCGGCTCCGATGGTGACGGACTTAGTTGCTGAGCGCAGAACCGTGTGCATAGTGCTCCTTGTCGGGGCTGGCGGTGTCGTGGGCAGGGCCGATCCGGAGGTCGTCGACGAGTCGGGCGAGGCTGCCGTCGTGCCGGAAGTCGGTCAGGTGGATTCCGGCGATTCCTGGCAGGCCGAGTGCATGCCGGGCTAGTTCGAGGGTCACCTGGTAGGACTCCTCGGCGATCGCGGCCGCGTCTCCGGCTCCGGCGACGCGGGCTATGGTCTCGGGAGGGACCGAGATCCCGGGTACCGCCTCGTCCATGAACTGCAGTGCTTTTGCGGACTTGGTCAGTACGACGGTGGCCAGCAGCGACGTCGTCCGGGTCACACCCGCATCGACGCATCCGGCCACGAATGTCTCGAGGCGCTCGGGCCAGTAGCCGATCTGCAGCTGGAGGAAGCGTGCGCCCGCCTCGGACTTCTTGGCGGCGCGTTCGATCCGGTAGTGGAGGGGCGGTGCGAATGGGTTCTCGACAGCGCCCACGAAAAGCGTCGGCGGCGCCTTGATCGCGCGACCCGACAGGTAGTGCCCGGCCGCTAGCCCGGTCGCGGCCCGGATCACCTGCGGCCCGTCTAGGTCGAAGACTCGCCTGCTCTCCGGTTCGTCGCCTGCCGTGACGTCGTCGCCGGTGAGAGCGCAGATGTTCTCGACCCCGAAGAGGGCGGCGCCCATGATGTCGGCCTGGATCGCCAGCCGGTTCTTGTCGCGGCAGACGACCTGCATGATCGGTTCAAGTCCGGCCTGGGTCATCGCGATGGCTATGGCGACGTTCGACGCGTGGGCGTGCGCGGCCGGATTGTCCGTCGCGTTCACCGCATCGACGTACGGCCGCAATTCCGCGGCCCATCGCTCTACTACCGCGAGCCCGC
>JBILVH010000113.1:0-5836 GCA_044370555.1 Candidatus Nanopelagicales bacterium | reverse complement strand
GCGGCGGCCCTCGGTGAGGAGTCCGGACAGTCGGCTCACGAGTGGAATCCCGCCGGCAGTGTCGCGATGTCATCGATCTCGGTCAGTGCGAAGACCATCGCCTCGTCGTCGGCCTGCTCGACCGCGATGTCGGCCCAACCGAGCGGGGTGCGTCGGTCGCGCCCGGTGATGAGGTTGGTCCAGGACGAGGTGCCCTGGAGGCGGTTGTCGACCGGCGGACGGAGGTGGTTGAACTCCTCGCGCCAGGTCTTCGGCATGAGCGGATTGTGGGTGCGGTCCTCCGCCTTGACCCACACACAACGCATCTCCGGCTTCACCTCGCAGTGGCCGTCCTCGCGGACACCGCCGCAGGGTCCGTTGCGCAGGGTCTTCGGGCAGGTCATCGGGCAGGTCATGCCGGTGGAGTGCAGGACGCATTGGCCGCACATGCGGCAGTCCCACACCGGCTTCTTGGTGGCGTGCTCCAGCAGGGGGAGGAGGTGGGTCATCAGGTGGCCCGTTTCGCGGCGATCAACTCCTTGGCGCGACGCACCGCGGTGGCGGCGTCAGCGGCGTAGCCGTCCGCACCGCACACATCGGCGTACTCCTGGGTCACGGGTGCCCCGCCCACCATGATGATGACCTTGTCGCGCAGCCCGGCCTTCTCGATGGCGTTGATGTTCGCCTTGAACATCGGCATGGTGGTGGTGAGGAATGCCGACATGCCGACGATGTCCGGCTGGTGCTCCTCGATCCCCGCGATGAACTTCTCGGGGGCGGCCTGCACGCCGATGTCGATCACGGTGAACCCGGCGCCTTCGAGCATGATGTTGACGAGGTTCTTCCCGATGTCATGGACGTCACCCTTCACGGTGCCCATGAGGAAGGTGCCCACACTCTCCACGCCGGTCTGGGCCAGCAGGGGACGGAGAACCTCGAGGGCGCCGGCCATGGCCTTGCCCGCCACCAGCATCTCCGGCACGAACCAGTCGCCGCGCTCGAAGCGGGCGCCGACCTCCTCAAGTGACGGGATCAACGCCTCGAAGAGCATCTGCTCGGGCGTGATGCCGCTGTCGAGCCCGGTCCGGGTCAGTTCGAGCACGGCGGGGCCGTTGCCCACCATGGTCTCGTCGTACAGACCCTTGAGGATCTCTTCGTTGGTCATGCTGCTCCAACCTTCCTGGATACCGATTGCAGGCTGCGGGAGATAGTCGTGGTCTCTCGGACGAGGGCTGCGCCGATGCGACTGATGGCGGCCCGAGTGATGCGGGCATCCGGGCCGCTGACGGACAGTGCGCCGACGACGACGTCATCGGCACCTCGGATCGGTGCGGCGACCGCGATCAGGCCCGGTTCGAGTTCACCGTCGGCGACGGCGTAGCCGCGGCGTCGCGTGAGGTCGAGGTCGGCCTGGAGGGCGGCCCGGGTGGTGTGGGTGCGGTCGGTGCGACGCTCGAGGCGCCCCTGGGGAAGGGGAGTGCCACCGGCGAGGAACACCTTGCCGAGCGCGCTGCAGTGCAGAGGCACGGGCCGGTCGAGCCAGTTGACGGCCCCCATGACGAAGCGCGAATCGACCTGAGCCACCTGGCGCACGTCGCGCCCGGACGTGACGCCGAGGTTGATCGTCTCCCCGGTGAGGTCGGAAAGCCGTTGCATCGCGGGCTGTGCGAGCGCGGCGAGGTCCTCCTCCGGCCGCACGCGCAGGGCGTAGTCGGTGATGCATGCACCAGCGGAGACCGATCCGTCCGGCTGACGGCGGATGAGCCCACCCCGCTCGAGGCTGCCGAGGAGTCGGGAGAGCGTGCTCTTGGGGAGTCCACTGGCGGCGGCCAACTCGGTGAACGACACCGGCCCCGGAGCCGTGAGGACGCTGCCGAGGATGCTCGCAGCCCGATCGACGGCCTGGGTCCCGGTCTGAGTGGCCACTCCGGCTCCCATCACGTATCTGGGTGAAGCTATTCCACCATATGGAACATGTGTTCCATCGAAGAAGTGTAGGATCGCCACCCATCGCGGTCAACACGTGAGGCTCGCGCACTCGTGGTGCCCGTACCAGCCAGTGAGAGCCCGGGAGGCGCCGTGTTCGTCAACTCCATGCCCCGCTACGAGATCCTGTCGCAGGATGCCATGGCGACGCTCGATCGCGGGTGGCGGCGCATAGTGTCCGAACTGGGCATCGAGTTCATGAAGCCGGAGGCGGTCGAACTCTTCCGAGCCGCCGGCCAGCGGGTCGAGGGCGAGAAGGTGTTCCTCGACCCCGACTGGGTGCTCGAGCAGGTCGCTAAGGCGCCGCGGGAGTTCGACATGCAGGCGCGCAACCATGCGCATGACGTTCACATCGGCGGCGACCACATGGTGTTCTCGAGTGTCTACGGACCGCCGTTCGCCCGACGCGGTGACGTCCGTCGCGACGCGACGATGGAGGACTTCCGCAACTTCGCCCGCCTGGCGCAGTCCTTCGCGGCGATCGACAGCGTGGGCGGGGTGGTGTGCGAGCCGAACGACGCGCCGCTGGATTCGCGGCACCTCGACATGATTTACGCGACGCTGACCCTCACCGACAAGATCTTCATGGGCAATGTTGTGAGTGAGGCCCGCGCGATCGACACGCTCCGCATGGCCGAGATGGTGTTCGGCGGTCGGGAGTCGATCGAACGTACGCCGGTGTGCATCCAGTTGATCAACTGCAACTCCCCGCTGCGATGGGATGACCGGATGCTGGAGTCGCAGATGGTGTACTCGGCGGCCAACCAGCCGGTCATCATCACCCCGTTCCTGCTGATGGGCGCCATGTCGCCGGTCTCGATCCCGGCGACCCTTGCCCAGCAGATGGCCGAGACGCTCTCCGGGATCGCGCTGTCGCAGTTGGTCCGACCCGGCTGCCCGGTGGTGTTCGGGTCGTTCCTGTCGAACATCGACATGCAATCCGGCTCGCCCCAGTTCGGCACGCCGGAATCAGCTATCGGCCTGCTGTGCACCGGGCAGATCGCCCGGCACTTCAACCTGCCGTTCCGCACCGGCGGCGGGCTGAACTCATCGCAGACACCCGACGCGCAGGCGGCCTACGAATCACTCATGACGATGCTCCCGACCTTCCTCGCCGGAGCCAACTTCGTCATGCACACCGCAGGCTGGCTCGAAGGCGGTCTGGTGGCGTCCTACGAGAAGTACATCATCGACGTGCAGATCCTCGAATCGTTGATCCACGAGTTCACGCCGATCGAGTTCAGCGACGAGACCCTGGCATTCGGTGCCCATGAGGAGGTAGGACACGGCGGCCACTTCCTCGGTGCCGCGCACACGCTCGAACGCTTCCGCACCTGCTTCTACCGGCCCTTCCTGTCGAGTTCGGACAACTTCGAGCGCTGGACGCGCCTCGGGGCGAAGGACACCGCGGTGCGGGCGGGGGAGATCGCCGACAAGAAGCTCGAGGAGTACGTCGCCCCAGAGTTGGACGAATCGGTCCGCGAGGAGTTGGCGGCCTACGTCATCTGCCGCCGCGCCGAACTCGGTGACTGAGGCGCCGCGGACCTCTAATGTGTAAGGCGTGAGCAGGGGTTACGACTACATCATCGTCGGAGGCGGTTCGGCCGGGTCGGCGCTCGGTGCGCGCCTGAGCGAGGACCCCGGTACGACCGTCCTCGTTCTCGAGGCCGGCCGACCCGACTACCCGTGGGACGTCTACATCCATATGCCCGCTGCATTGACCTTCCCCATCGGCAACAAGTTCTACGACTGGATGTACGAGTCCGAGCCCGAACCGCACATGAACGGACGTCGCGTGTACCACGCGCGCGGCAAGGTGCTCGGGGGATCGAGCAGTATCAACGGGATGATCTTCCAGCGCGGGAATCCGCTCGACTACGAGCGCTGGGCGAGTGATCCGGGTATGCAGACCTGGGACTACGCGCACTGCCTGCCGTACTTCAAGAAGATGGAGACCTGTCTGGCAGGTGCGGACGAGTGGCGTGGCGGGGACGGGCCGCTGGTCCTTGAGCGCGGTGCGGCGACCAACCCTCTCTTCCAGGCCTTCTTCGCCGCGGTTCAGGAGGCGGGTTATCCGCTCACCGACGATGTGAACGGCTACCAGCAGGAGGGGTTCGCCGCCTTCGACCGCAACTTGGTGAACGGACGTCGGATGTCCGCCGCCAAGGCGTATCTCCGGCCGGCCATGAACCGGCCCAACCTGACTGTGAAGACACGCGCACAGGTGACTCGCGTGCTGATGGACACCTCGCAAGACACACCGCGCGCGGTCGGAGTCGAGGTGAGCATCAACGGCAAGGCGCCCGTGCGGGTGCGGGGCGCTGAAGTGATCCTGTGCGGCGGTGCGTTCAACACACCGCAACTGCTGCAGTTGTCCGGCATTGGTGACCCGGCCCACCTCTCGCGGGTAGGGATCACGCCCATCCACAATCTGCCCGGTGTCGGTCAGCACCTGCAGGACCATCTCGAGGTCTACGTGCAGTACGCCTGCCAGCAGCCGGTCTCGCTGAACCCCAACCTCAAACTGTGGAGACGCCCGTTCATCGGGGCCCAGTGGCTGTTCCTGCGCTCCGGGCCGGGTGCCAGCAACCATTTCGAGGCGGGCGGATTCGCGCGGAGCAACGACGACGTCGACTACCCCAACCTGATGTTCCACTTCCTGCCGATCGCAGTGCGCTACGACGGGTCGTCGCCCGCCGGTGGGCATGGGTACCAGGTGCACATCGGGCCGATGTACTCCGATGCCCGGGGCAGCGTCCTCGTCACATCGACTGATCCCACGGCCAAGCCAGCCCTGCGCTTCAACTACCTGTCCACCGACCAGGACCGCCGCGAATGGGTGGAGGCGATCACGATCGCCCGCGACATCCTCAACCAGCCGGCTTTCGCGCCCTACAACGGCGGCGAGATCTCGCCCGGCCCCCAGGTCAGCACGCCCGAGCAGATCCTCGACTGGGTACGCAAGGACGGAGAGACCGCGCTGCATCCGTCGTGTACCGCGCGCATGGGTGTTGATGACATGTCGGTGACCGATCCGCTGACCATGCAGGTGCGCGGCGTCTCCGGACTGCGGGTCGTCGATGCGTCAGCGATGCCGTACGTGACGAATGGCAACATCTACGCTCCGGTCATGATGATGGCCGAGAAGGCCGCGGACATCATCAAGGGCGCGACCCCCCTGGCACCGGAGTACGTCGACTTCTACCGACACCGTTCCGCGGCTGGGGCGGCACGTGACGCGGGTACGTCGTGACGGACCTCTACATCGGCGGCCAGTGGCTGCCCGCGGACGAGGGCGGGCAGCGTGAGATCAGGTGCCCAGCGGATGGAGCGCATGTTGCGACGGTCGCGGAGGCGACCGGTGTCGACACGGTGGCAGCGATCCGCGCCGCGCGCGAGGCGGCTGATGACCAGCGATGGTCATCGGTCCCGGTCGCTGAGCGCGCCCGGCTGCTCCAGCGGGTCGCTGACATGCTTGAACGCGACGCCGAGGCGATCGCCCATGCGGAGGCACTCGACACCGGCAAGCGCATCGTCGAAGCACGGTACGACGTGGCCGATGTCATCCGCTGCTTCCGCTACTTTGCCGGGCTCGCGGCGGGAGACGTCGCCGCCGGTCGCGTGGTCGACACCGGAAGCGCCACGACGCGTTCGCGCATCGTCTACGAGCCGGTCGGCGTCTGCGCACTGATCACGCCGTGGAACTACCCGCTGCTGCAGACTTCGTGGAAGGTGGCTCCGGCCCTGGCAGCTGGCAACACGTTTGTCCTCAAACCAAGTGAACTGACCCCGAGTACCGCGATCCGTCTGATGCATCTGCTCGAGGAGGCCGGTCTGCCGGCCGGAGTCGGCAACCTCGTTCTCGGAGCGG
>JBILVH010000184.1:0-4235 GCA_044370555.1 Candidatus Nanopelagicales bacterium | reverse complement strand
CCGGGCAGTTCGACAAGAGGGATGCGGGCCGTCTGGCCTGGGCCGAGTCGCACAGGGCGCATTCGGTGCTGGACCGAGTCGGGGCACCCTTCCGGGGACGGATGACAGGTGAGGTGACCGAGCGGCCGTCGGGGCTGCGCTACATGCTGACGACCTCCGCCCGATCGCGACCTGCCGTTGCGACGCGGCGGCTGGAATTCACCGGGCTAGCGCCGGTGGTCTCGGTGAGTGATGTCGTGGAGGTGCCGCGAGGGGCTGAGGCCTTCCGGTACCGGCAGCGCTTCACCCTCGACCCCATCTGGCAGCGCGCCGAGCCGGTCGAGCCCTCCGAGTCGTCTCCCTGGCCGCTGGGTTCGCAGTACCGCATCGCGACGACCGCTGACGGTCACACGCTCGATCTGCTGTGCGTGACGAACGGTCGCGTGGTGGCCCCGAAGCTCCGCGATATCGAGGTGTACCCCCGCGAGGGGATCGCGACTCCCGCGCTGCAGGCTGAGTGTCAACTGCGGACGTTCAAGGATGTGCGGATGCAGGCCGTGCTGCTGGTCGACACGAATGTGTCGTCGAGTTCCTTCGACTTCGGCCGGGTCGTGCTCGAGACCGACCGCGGCAGGGTCCGCGTCGACCGGCACGGCGCGCTGCGCATCGTGCCCACGGGCTGAGCCGAAATCCGTTCGTCGGCCCAGGTGGGAAGGGGCGGGCCCTGCCCCACCCCGCCACCCCACCGCTTCCTCCCGCCTCTTTGTTGCAAATCAGCGGAAATTGCGCAGATTTGCGACAAGAAGCGCAGGGCGCTAGGCCGTGGGGGTCAACCGCAGCACTCGGTCGTCGCCGTCCTTCGGCTCGCCGCGGCCGTCGGTGTTGGACGTCGTCAGCCACAGCGAGCCGTCCGGCGCGCGCTCGATGGTCCGCAGTCGCCCGAGATCACCGAGTTCGACCACCGACGGCGTGCTGGGCGATTCCGGTGACACCTGCCAGAGCACCTTGCCGCGCAGCGATGCGACGTACACGTCGTCACCCGCGACAGCGATGCCACTCGGTGACGCGAGCGAGGTCGGCTCCCATGTGGTCACAGGGTCGACATATCCACTCTCAGCGCCGCCACGCCCCTCGACCGCCGGCCACCCGTAGTTGCCGCCCGCCACGATCTCGTTCAACTCGTCAGCCTTGGACGAGCCGAACTCGCTGGCCCAGAGTCGCCCCTCGGCGTCGAAGGCGAGCCCCTGCACATTGCGATGTCCTAGCGAGTAGATCGGTGACCCCGGCACCGGGTTGCCCGGAGCCGCCTCGCCGCCCTCTGTGATGCGCAGGATCTTGCCCGCCAACGTGGTCGCATCCTGCGCCGCCTCGGGCACTGCCGCATCACCAGTGGCGACGTAGAGCATGCCGTCAGGTCCGAATGTGATCCGGCCGCCGTTATGAATGTTTGCCTTCGGTATGCCGGTCAGCACCTCCTCCGGCTCGCCGAGCGCTGCACCGTCCCACGTCATGCGCACCACGCGGTTGTCGACGTCGGCGGTGAGGTATGCGTAGACCGCGTCACCGGCAGGGTTCAGGGCGATGCCGAGCAATCCACCCTCACCTCCGGGGCGCACCCCGGCAAGGAGCGCGATGGTGGTCATGTCGCCGGCGGGTGTCACGCGAAGGATCGCCCCGTTGTCCCGCTCGCTCACCAGGGCCGTGCCGTCGGGCAGGAACGCCATCCCCCACGGCGCCCGCAGACCTCCGGCGACCTCGGTCACCGTGAACGGCTGCACGGTGGGTATATCGGCGGGCCGCTGTGCGTCACCAGAACCGCAGGCCGCGAGCGCACACAGGGATGCGGCGGCCGCAAGCGCGAGGATGCGCGACCGTTGCGTGAGTGTGAGGTCCACCTCGTGATTCTCACCCGAGGTCGCGAAAGATGCAGAGCGGCGAAATGAACATCACAGCAATGGGTCTGTCGCCGCATCCGGCCTGATGCTCGGCTAGGTTCGCGCCATGACGTCGGCCCGGTCGCGCAGATCCACGCCCATCCTCGTCGTCGCGGCCCTGGCGGCGCTGATCCTGGCGGCGTGTGGTGGCGCCGGTGGGGGAACGGGCTCTCCGTCGGGGAGTGTCACGAGTCAGGGGCCCCTCTCGATGGCCCCGGAGTCCACCTCGTCGACCGATGGTGAAGGAGTGGACGGGGGCGAGGCGAACCAGACGAATTTCTCGAACACGGTGTACACCGGTGACCTGGGGATCTACCAGGAGTGGCTGTTCGGCCACGACAGCGCCTCGTGCGCCGCAATCGGCAATCCGGTCGGCTGCGGGCTGATGGCGACCGACGACAACGTGGCCCCGGACTTCCTCTGCTGTGACAAGAACGGTGGCTCCACCATCACTCTCGCCGGCGACCACGAATCTCAGGCGAAGCAGATCGTGCAGACCCTGAACGACGCGTACGGCGAGAACGACATCTACTGGGAGAAGTCGGGGGATGAGACGTTGCAGCGAATCGTGTGCGGCAACCTCTATCCGTGGGAGAGCTGGAGCGAGGGCGATCAGGAGCGTCCTGAAAGGGGCGCACTGACCTGTATCGGATCCATGAGCGGCAAAGGCTCCAACCCCTGGATGATCGGCGGACCCATCGGTGATTCCGGCTACGGCTGGCAGCCCAGCGGCGGCTTCATGTGGGAGACCTACTACGTCGACGTGAACTTCCACAACAAGTCCACGCTCTACTTCAACATGAGCAGCTCCGGTGGCACCAAGAGCCATCCGAACCAGTTCGTCCTCGGCATCCGCGAGGGCAAGGGCGCGACGGGAATCCAGAGCCTGTCATTCGAGCAGACGGAATACTCCATCACCGCCAACCAGCCCTGGGGCGGTCTCCAGCAGTCCATGGAGACCGGTATCCAACTCATCGTGACGATCACGGCCGGTCGGCATCTGTCCAGCGGGCCCGCGGGCTTCTTCAACACCGAGACTGCCGAGGGTGCTGTCCTCCCGACCGCGGTGAACCTCGACAAGAGCCCGACCGGGCTGAACTTCGCATCATGCGGGACCCTCACCGCAACCTTCACCGACGGCAGCTCGAGCTCTGACCCCTTCTGCATCGGGCAGGGGCACACGGAGAATCCGACGGCCTACGTGCAGGTCGGCGAGGCGGGCAATAACTGGTGGGCAGGTGGTGCGGGCTGGACCATGGACGAATGCCTGCGCAGCCCGTCGGGCAAGCTCCTCATCTCGCCCGCGCGTGACGTGCAAGAGTCGACCACCCGCAATGAGACGCTGTACGTCATGCCGCCGAGCAACGTCGGCGAGTGGGAGGACCCAGAGGTCAAGGGCATGCAGCCGCTCTGCTGACGACCGGGCCTACCTTGCGACGGCATCCGGTCCGCCACGCCCCGAAAGTGAAGCCCGGGTCCTCAGTCGACCGGCCACACCAGCTCGGCCGGCTGTTGCGATGTCCACGGTGACGGAAAGATCAGTGCCAGCTCCTCGGGTCCGGAACCCCTTTCGTACGACGCGATCGCACCGCGCATAGCGGTGGGCTTGCGCTGCCACGACATACTCGTCAGCCCGGTGATGGTGATCTCGGTCTCCGTGACCGTGACTTGCTGGGCGATGACGCTGCCGTTCCAGTAGGCCGGGGACTTCAGGAAGGTAGCCCCCTCGGGTACCGACGCTGTCACGAAGGCCGTCTTCACCTCGCGGCCACCGATGGCCAGGGTGTAGACCGCATCCCCCTGAGAGCCGCCACTTGCCGGAAGTGCGGCCGTGAACGCGACTTCACGACTATCCGGGCTCCAATGCGCGGGTAAGTCAAGGCTGCGGGGGAGGGCAGCACTGCGGGCCACCACCGCGCCGTCGCTTCGACGCAGGATCATGGTGCGCACCAGACCGCTACCTTCGGCAAGCGCACGGATGGCGACGAACCGGAGGTCCGGAGAGAGGGAGGCGTCGAACACTCCCGGTGGCAGGGTGCAGCGCGGGCAGGCGGCACGCGACGTGCCCGTCGCGACGTTGATCATCCGAGCCGAGCGACCCTTGACCATGACAACGAAGCGACCATCGGGGGTGAGGGTGGGGAGTGAGAAGCCATCCCCGAGTAGACCCCCGGCTGACAACGACCATGTGATCTTTCCATCGACGGCGACCCCGATCTTGGCGTTCGGGTCATCGGAGTTGAGGTCACCAAAAACGTAGATGACGGCGCGCCCATCACGTGACGCTGAGATTGTGAGGACGCTATTCGGTCGCGGACCCTG
>JBILVH010000280.1:0-2739 GCA_044370555.1 Candidatus Nanopelagicales bacterium | reverse complement strand
GACGCCCCCCCGTGGGGTGGGCCCCCGGCGGTGGGGGGGCCCCCACCACCGGTGAGATGGTCGGATCACGCAGAAGTAGCGCACCGAAAACCGGAAGGCAACGCAGCCATGTCCCACTCGATCGCCCGCGACTTCGACCCCGAGGCCGCCCCGCGCCACGCCGTCGACTCACTCCTGCCCGGTGAGATCCGGTCGGCCGCCGCAGCGGTTCGCGCCGCGGCCGACGGTGGGGCCGACCTGCTGTTCTCCCTGATGCTCCTCGAAGAGCCGATTCGCGGAGCTGCCGCTGCGGCCGATTCAACCCCCGGCGAACGCCGCGTGCGCGTCATCACCTTGAACAAGGCCACGCGACACACCGAGGAGTGGATCGTCGCGGTGCCCGCGGGGACCATCGAGTCGCACGACGACCTCACGGCTCGCGGGATCCACGCGCAGCCACCGATCGTCGTCGACGAGTTCATGGACGTGGAGCGCATCGTCAAGGCATCCCCCGAATGGCAGGCCGCCATCCGACGCCGCGGGGTCGAGGACTTCGATCTGGTGCAGGTGGATCCGATGTCCGCGGGCAACTTCGGATTCGAGAACGAGCGCGGCCTGCGCATGGTCCGCGCGGTGTCGTACGTACCCCGCAACGAGCAGGACAACGCGTACGCACACCCCATTGACGGACTCGTGACCTACGTCGACCTCACCAACGACCGAGTGCTCGCCGTCGTCGACGACCTGCTGCTGCCGATTCCGGAGGAGGACTCCAACTTCCACGACGACAGCGGCATCACCCCCCGCACGGACCTCAAGCCGCTCGAGATCCACCAGCCCGAGGGGCCGAGCTTCGCGGTCGACGGGTGGCAGGTGACGTGGCAGAAGTGGTCTTTCCGCGTGTCCATGAACGCGCGTGAGGGGATGGTGCTGCACGACATCACCTACGACGACGATGGTCGTGAGCGATCCATCCTCACGCGGGCGTCCTTCGCCGAGATGGTCGTGCCCTACGGCGATCCGCGTCCGTCTCACTTCTGGCGAAGTGCGTTCGACGTCGGCGAGTACGGCCTCGGCGCCCTTGCGAACTCGTTGACCCTCGGGTGTGACTGCCTGGGCTCGATCTACTACTTCGATGCGTACCTGTGCGATGCGCAGGGCGAGCCCTACACCCTGGAGCGGGCCATCTGCCTCCACGAGGAGGACTTCGGCGTCCTGTGGCGTGGTGCGAACTGGCGGTTCGGCGGCAACTGGGTGCGGCGGGCACGGCGCCTCGTGATCTCGTTCTGGGCCACCGTTGGCAACTACGACTACGGGTTCTTCTGGTACTTCTACCAGGACGGGACCATCGAGTGCGAGGTCAAGCTCACCGGCATCATCCAGACGGCCTACCTCGCGCCGGGTGACTCCTCGCCCTACTTGGCGCGGGTCGCACCCGAACTCGCCGGACAGAACCACCAACACTTCTTCTGCGTGCGACTCGACCCCGCGGTGGACGGTCCTCTCAATACCGTCGTCGAAGTAGAGGCCCAGTCCGTTCCGATGGGACCCGAGAACCCCCACGGCAACGCGATCCGCAAGCACGCAACCGTGATCGACCGGGAATCCATCGGCCGGCGGATGACGAATGTGCCAGCAGCGCGGGCGTGGCAGATCATCAACGAAGACGTGCCCAATGACTTCGGCACGCCGGTCTCCTACAAGCTCACACCCGCTCAGACTGCTCTCATGTTCGCCGACGACGAGTCCAGCGTCGCGCGGCGCGCGACCTTCGCCAAAGCGGCCCTGTGGGTCACCCGGTATTCCCCCGACGAGCGGTTCCCATCCGGGGACTTCCCGAACCTGCATCCGGGCGGTGACGGGCTCCCGGCGTGGATGACGGCGGACCGGCCGTTGCGGCAGGAGCCGATCGTGCTCTGGCACTCCTTCGGCACGACGCACTTCGTGCGCCCGGAGGACTGGCCGGTGATGCCCGTCGAGCGGGTTGGCTTCGCGCTGAAGCCATTCGGCTTCTTCCGCCGCAACCCGGCTCTCGACGTCCCCGCGTCGAAGGCCTGCGGCTGAATGTCGCGGGATCACCTCACCGATGACGAGCTCATCGAGTGGTTCATCGAGATGTCGGCGGCCGCGGCCGCAGCGTTCCCAGGTGCACCGGTAGCGATGCCCTACGACGAGCATCCGCTGCACGTCATCGACCTGTGGGGCGACACGGACGCAACCACATGGGTCGTGTGGATCCACGGTGGATACTTCGCCGCGGAGTACGACCGGTCGGTGAACGAGCCGATGTCTCGACGGTTGGCCGCCGAGGGTTTCGCGGTGGCCAACATCGAATACCGGCGGGCCGGGTCCGCGGACACCGCGCACCAGACGGTTGCCGACGTCCGCGCCGCGGTCACGTGGACGACCGGACGCGCACCCCACGGGGCGACCGTGATCGTCATGGGACACAGCGCCGGGGGCTACCTCACCTTCGTCGGCGCGAGCGTGCCCGGAGTGAGCGCAGCGGTGCCTCTCGCACCGCTGACGTACTTGCGGCGTACGTCGGAGGCCGGCTGGGACGAAGGCGCGATCGCCTCCTGGATCGGTTCGGATCCGCTCCAGTCGCCCGCCGAGTGGGAGGCGCTGGAACTCCCCGCACTCGGGATCCCCGGTGTCCGCACGCGCATCTTGCACGGCGCGGAGGACCGCGTCGTTCCGATCGCGCTCACCGAGGACTACCTGGCCGAACACCTGCGTCCCGCGGGCATTGACGTGGCC